>JACREK010000165.1 GCA_016218275.1 Candidatus Gottesmanbacteria bacterium
ACTTAACAAAAGACTGGCACCCAAAGAAATATCTGTTGATATAAATCAAGATCTTATAAGAAAAATAGCTGTGCTCGGTTTTGATCCGCAGTGGGGAGCACGCGCCATGAAAAGAGTAATTGCCGAAAAAATAGAAGACCAGGTAGCGCAAAAACTTTTAAGTGGAAATGTAAAAAAGGGAGAGGTAATTCAAATCCAACTTTAATCTTTCTTTCCTATCTGATAAAATATAACAAATGGCGCGTTGGCGAAGAGGAAACCCTTCGCCCGCCAGCTGGCGGGCTCAGGGTAAACGCAAGAAAATTTTGTTCAAATGGCTCGATGGCGAAGTGGTAACGCGGCTGTGTGTCCCAGTACCATCTAGCTCCGATCTAATCGGAGCGTAGATGTACGGGATCCCGCATTTGCTAAATTCGGCGCAGTGGCGAAGAGGAAACGCGGGAGTCTGCAAAACTTCTATGCAGGGGTTCGATTCCCCTCTGCGCCTCAAATGTTATGTGTTTTTTTGGCTTGGGATTTGTGCTGGATAAAGTGACGGAAACTCTGGAAGAACTGGTAGTAGGCGGAAGTAGTCATGGCGGACATTAATGTAATGGGCTGCTGGTTGGAGCGGTAGAACAAGCCCCGTACAAATTTGGGCGAGTGGTTCAGTGGTAGAACGCCTTCCTGACCTGCCCGCCGTAATGCCGGGCCACTGGTTCAGCGGTAGAACGCTTTCCTGATAAGAAAGAGGTGCGAGGTTCGACTCCTCGGTGGCCCACAAACGGCATGCAGGCGCGGTAAGAAGGAGGTCCAAGGTTCAATTCCTTGCTCGCCCACAAAATTAGCCTAAATTGTTACGGGGAGGTGCTAGGTTCGACTCCTAGGCAGCCCACTATAACTTATTCAAAATAAATGGTCGGCTCTTCGTAGAGGCGAAAAGAGCGCTTCAACAACATGCTCTCCAGCTCCTTATTTTGCTCCCCAATCGATTTTTTCTTATCAAAAAGAGAAAGAGGCGCATGAACATTTAGACATCGACGTCTGATTATATGCCGGGTCACTCCTGCAGGAAACAGTTTGTTTTTTTTAACTATTTCCACTATCTGGTGTCTGGTAAAAGTAGGAAAAACAATCATCATATTGTTTTGGGGATGTTCTCTGAATAAAACATCAATATCTGCCGCATTTGGATGAGGCGGTAAAACATCACGGACAATTTTCTCTTTATAATAGGAAACAAGCTGGTTCAGTTTATCAATCTTTTCCAGAAGATTACCATTGGTAGAAACCAGATAAACACCTCCATCGCTGCAACATAAAGTAATCAGTCTTCCCATACCCTCTTCCTTGATATACCGGTGTCCTACTTGATCAATATTTCCCTGCTTGACTATAAAACCGCATTTCTGAGAAAGAAAAGCAAGAAATTCATCTTTTGAGGCTTTAAAAAGATGAGACCAGGAAGAAAGCTCTACTTCCTCCTGATCATTATAATCAATAATCTGGCAAACAATGCTTTTTAAGCCCAGTATCTTAAAAGCTGAAAACCTGTTCATCCCGTCAAGCTGCAAGAATTTGCCATCGGTTAAGGAAGCAACCAGAATCGGGTTGACCAATTGTTTTTCTTTTTTCAGCCTCTCAACTAAAGGATACGCCCTTGACTCATCAAATTCTTCATGAACCAAAATATCGGCAATCGGAATTATTTGTAAGTGAAAAATATCAGTTTTCATACCTGATTCTTAGGTTTTTCCCCTTTCAACACTCTTACTATATCCTCCGCCACTATCATACTGGCTCTTGCCAATGCCTCCTTTGTCGATGCACCGATGTGGGGAGTCAATAAACAATTATCAAGTTTTCGCCAAGGTGAATCAGGCGGAAGCGGCTCCTGCCAATAGACATCAAGAATTGCTCCGGCAATTTTTTTCTCGGAAAGCGTCTCGTATAAAGCATCTTCATCAATCAATTCCCCTCTTGCCAGATTTACCAAGATGCTATCTGATTTCATTTCAGATAAAAGCCTTTTGTTAATACAGCCTCTTGTTTTCTCATTAAGCGACAAATGCAAGGTGATGATATCCGATTTTTGGAAAATTTCTCTAAGAGTTGCCGTCTGATACTTATGGCTATGGATTAAAATCTTTGCCCCAAATGCTCCCAGAATCTTCTCTACCCTTTTCCCCACATGACCGTATCCCAAAATTCCAATTGTTTTGCCGCTTAATTCCTGCCCCCAGATTTCATTTTTAATCCATAGGCTTTCCTTCATCGAGGTAATAGCCCGGGGCAACTGCCGAAGATACGCGATCATGAGTCCAACAGTTAATTCCGCTACAGCCTGGCTGTTGGCGTCAGGAGCATTAACTATCGTAATACCTTTTTCTCGGCAAGTTTTAACATCGATATTGTCAAAACCGCTACCAATTCTCCCCACCACTTTTAAATTCTTTCCTTTTTCAATCACTTCTTTGGTGACTTTGGTCCTGCTTCGCACCATCAGGGCATCTGCTTTGGAAATTTCGGCTAAAAGCAAAGATGGAGAAATAGCGGGCTTTAAAAGGATATCAATATTATTATCACGAAGAAAAGAAATGGCATCCTCATCACATGGATCAGCAATAAGAGTTAACATCTAATACGAAGAATAGCAAATCTATGGTTGACGTGTCAAACCATTCTTGATATAACTTCACAAAATATGAAAAAATTGAAACTTCTGGTTACGGATAATGTAGACAGGGTTGGTTTGAAGCCGCTTACGAAATATTTCCGGATAGACTATAGAATTGGGATAAAGGAGACAGAGTTAAAAAAGATTATTGGCAAATACCACTCTATCATCACCCGAACCGCAACCGCACTTCCCTCTAAAATAATCGAGTCTGCCGGCAATTTAAGAATTATTGGAAGAGCCGCAATAGGAGTCGATAATATCGATATTTTCGCCGCAACGGCAAAACGTATTGCCGTCATCAATGCGCCAAAAGGAAATGCCCGGTCAACTGCGGAACATACCATCGGACTTATAATTTCACTCCTTAGACATATCCCACAAGCCGTAAGCGACCTCAAAAAAGGCATATGGGGCAAAACCAAATATGTTGGAGTGCAATTCAAAGATAAAACTTTAGGGATCGTAGGATTTGGAAATGTAGGAAAAGAAGTATACCGTCTTGCCCGCGGCTTGGGGATGAAAGTAATTGTCTGTGAACCTTATATAAGAATGCCGAGATATGTAGAACAAGTAACATATGAAGAACTTCTAAAAAGAAGCGATATTATTACCTTCCACGTCCCCAACACCTATCTTACCAAACAAATGCTCAATAAAAATACTCTTGCCCTTTGCAGGGAGAAAGTTTTTATAGTCAATTGCAGCCGAGGGGCAGTTTTGGATGATAAGGCACTCATTGAAGCTCTCAAGAGCGGGAAAATAGCAGGTCTTGCTCTTGATGTTTTTAGTCAAGAACCACATGTTGATCCGAAAATTCTCGGCGTTCCAAATGTCATTGCCACACCGCATATCGCCGGATCAACTGTCGAATCACAAAGGGAAAGTATAGAGGAAGTAGTTTCCGGAATTAAACTTTATCTTAAAAACATTTCCCCATCAAATCTTCTTAACCCTCAGGTTTTCCAAAAGAAAGATACAAAAGATATAAGGGAAAAATTGGAATTTAGTGCAGTAATTTTTGATTGTGACAGTACAGTAAGCAGTATCGAAGGTATTGATGAACTGGCAGCTTTTAAGGGCATAAAAGAAAAAATTGCCCCTTTGACCAAAGAAGCGCAAGATGGCTCAAGAAATTTTGAAGAGGTATTCCATAAGAGATTAGCTCTTATTAAACCATCGAGAAAAGATATGGACCGGTTGGGCGAGCTTTATGTAGAGAATTTGACCGAAGATGCAAAAGAAACAATTGAGGCATTGATGTTTTTGGGTAAAAAAATTTATCTGGTGAGCGGTGGCTATACTCCCGCTCTTTTAAAGCTTGCCCAAGTTCTAAAAGTACCAGACGAAAATATTTTTGCCAATGATCTGATATTTAAAAATAATGGCAATTTTCTCACCCATCTTGAAGGACCTTTAAAAAGAAATCATGGAAAACTCCAGATAGTCAGACAAATTCCAGGAAAAAAAGTCATGATTGGTGATGGTATTACTGATTTGGAAACAAAAGCGCTTCTGGATCTTTTTATCGGCTACGGAGGAATAGAAAGACGTAAAGTTGTAGAGAGTGAAAGCGATATTTATATCTACGGGAGATCCTTAAGCCCAATACTGGTACTGTCTGCCGGAGTTGAAGGCTGTATTAAACTTCTCTCTACAAAGTACAGGAAATTGGTAGGAAAGGGACTTGACCAACTCTTTCATCCAGAGCATACGAAGATAAAAATCGGCAGTCACAGACGTTATCAACTGTCCGAATATAAGAAATTGGCTTATTTTTGAAGCTGCGAGAAGTTTGCGCAGCAGTATAAAATTTTCGCAGGTCGCATACGGGACGCTTGTACCAAGGATATGGAAATTATTTAGATACAAGATCCAAAAACTTGTTCAGGATGACAACGCCGTACCGGAATATTGATATCTTACGAACAAGAAAATTTTATATGCGAGCAAACTTATTAAGGAGGTTTAGTTACGGATTTTAAGAAGTTTCTTTAAGAGC
>JACREK010000166.1 GCA_016218275.1 Candidatus Gottesmanbacteria bacterium
TGATATAATGAGTGGGAAAGGAGATTATTCATGAAAATCTGTGAAAGTTGCGGGATGCCTATGGAGGAAAAAACCACGTCAAAACACGATAAGAGATATTGCGTTTATTGTCAAAATCAGAAATCTCTTTCCTATGAAGTAAAAGCAAAGCTATTAACAAAATCTAAGCTCTGACATCATATAAACTTGCTCCTTCTTGCAGCTTTTTAATCGCAAACCATCTCTGGCGCATCTCGCCAATATACCGGCTGTCTTGTATCGCTTCGATAAATTTGGTAAAAGTAGGAGTGATGCGTGTCGAAAGAGTCAAGGAAGGGGGAGCCAGTTAGTCCTTATTCCAACCAAAATTGCTAAAACAGTAGCTAAAAGAGAACCGTCCCCTAGTACTAGTGCTGTATAATTTAATTAGTGAAAATCGATAAAAAGAATTTTGTTTTTGGAATTGGCATTTTTTTACTTCTTCTGGGCAGTTTTATCTTGGGTCGAATAAGCAAAGACGGCAAGTCTCCCATCCCAACTTCAACTACTGCTCCTATAATCACTTCTTTACCATCACTAACAGAAACTCCAATTTCTTCCTCTGTCTCCGGAACTTTTAAAGTAACCCGTGCTGTTGATGGCGACACAATCGAGATTGAAGGCGGAGAGAAAGTACGCTATATTGGCATTGACACTCCGGAAACAGTTGATCCCCGAAAACCGGTTCAATGTTTTGGTATCGAGGCTTCAAAAAAGAATAAAGAGTTAGTCGAAGGAAAAACAGTTCGTTTAGAAAAAGATATTACCGACAGAGACAAGTATTCTCGGCTTTTGCGCTATGTTTGGGTAGATGACCCTTTGGCAGGCTCAGGGCAAGTTCTCTTCGTTAATCTTGAATTAGTTAAACAGGGCTTCGCCAACTCTTACAGCTATCCTCCAGATATAAAATATCAAAAAGAATTTCTGGCGGCGGAGACAGAAGCCAGAGAAGCCGAACGGGGGCTTTGGAAAGCCTGTCCTGTTGTTGCCACACCAACTATCAAAGTTCAAGAAGCACCCAGGAGTGGTTGTGATATTAAAGGTAACATCAGTACTTCCGGAGAAAAAATTTATCATCTTTCCGGTTGTGGTTCTTATGCCAAAACCCAAATAGATGAAAAGAGGGGTGAACGCTGGTTTTGCTCCGAGAAGGAAGCTCAAGAAGCCGGCTGGCGTAAAGCCCTGAATTGTCCATAGATGTATCGGGTCCATACCCCTTAGCCGAAATGTCGAGGATTAGGCCAGGAAACGAGTATCTTATGTTTAAATTTTCCCCACCAGTTTAATACCTGGTTTGAGGGTTTTTTCTCCCGGTTTCCAACTGGCCGGACATGCTTCTCCTTTGTGTTCTGCTACAAATTTGGCAGCCTGAAGTTTACGTAGAATTTCTGCCGAACTTCTTCCTATCGAGTTATCATGGATATCTGCGCATTTGAGAACTCCGGTTGGATCGATGATAAATGTTCCTCTAAGTGACAAACCCTCACTTTCTATATAGGTACCGAATTCCCGGCATACTTGACCTGTGGGATCGGCAAGCATGGGATATTTTATTTTCCTAATCGACGGCGACTGGTCGTGCCAGGCCTTATGCACAAAAACTGTATCGGTGGAAATGCTTAAAATCTCGGCATCTTCTTTTTGGAATCTCTCATAGTAATCTGCAGCTTCTGCAAGCTCCGTCGGACAGACAAATGTGAAATCAGCCGGATAAAAAAGCAAGACTACCCATTTGCCTTTGTAATCTGAAAGGGAAATTTTTTTAAACCTGTCGTTTGTATATGCTTCAAGAGTGAAACCGTTTACTTTTCCACCTATTTTTACCATAGATTAATCCTTTCTATTAATAATGAAAAATAATTAAATTAAGAATCGATTTTATTCCAAATAATCCTTGAGTTTCTTGCTTCTTGTGGGGTGGCAAAGTTTTTACAACGGAGGTAAATTTACAACTCAATTTTTATTCTTCCTTTCGCGTACTGATGGAGAATAGTATTAATAAGAGTTTGATACGGAAGCCCATTCTTATTGGCTTTCTGCCGGATGGTATCTAGATCACTTCTTTTTAAGCGAATATTTACTCTTGCCTCTTTTTTTTCCAAAGCAAGAGTATAACGGGCATAACTGGCATATCTTTCCTTTTCAGCATCACTAAGAGGAACAACCTTAAACTCTCCTCTTTCTATGGCATCGTTGAGTTCCTGTTCTTCAGGATCAAGTTTCAAATTAGCAAATGGATCAAATTTTTTATTTTTCATTTATTTATTTTTCTTTCTTTAAATATATCTTTGTATACTTTCTACTTGGAAACGCTGTTTTCAAAAAGATTTTTTCTTCATCCTCAACATATGGAATAACAAAAATATATTTGCCAATTTCCACCAGAAATATTTTTTGATGTCCATATTTTTGTTTATTCGGATGCTCAATGGTTACAACATTTTTCGTTCGCTTAATAGCTGAAATAACCTGTTCGAATGATATACCATGATTTTTCTTGATCAAGGTATCTTTTTCTTTGTCATACTCTATCCGCTTCACTAAACAATAATAGTACATTATACATACAATGTCAACAACTATCAATGTCCGCTATTACACACAAAGAACCTGGTTTAAATACCGGAAGGTGGCCGATTAAGTTTTATTGAGAAGAAGTTTTTATTCGAGGTAATCTTTGAGTTTCTTGCTTCGACTTGGATGTCTTAGTTTTCGGAGGGCCTTTGCTTCAATCTGACGGATACGTTCGCGTGTAACTCCAAATTCGACCCCAACCTCTTCCAAAGTTCTGGGCCTTCCGTCTTCAAGTCCGAAGCGAAGGATTAAGACTCGTTTTTCTCTATCAGATAAAGTATGCAGCACTTCATCAAGCTGTTCTTTCAATAGTTCGTGCGATGCTGCATCATAAGGAGAAGGTTGGGTGGTGTCTTGGATAAAATCACCCAGAAGCGAGTCTTCATCATCTCCGACAGGAGTTGCCAGAGAAGTCGGCTCCTGGGAAACTTTCATAATTTCCCTTATCTTTGATACATCCACCTGCATAGTTGTAGCCACTTCCTCCGGATTTGGCTCCCTGCCTAACTCCTGCATCAGTTTCCTGGAGATTTTTAAATATCTGTTAATCGTCTCCACCATGTGGACCGGAATTCTGATTGTTCTTGCCTGATCTGCAATAGCCCTGGTGATGGCTTGCCTTATCCACCAGGTGGCATAAGTGGAAAATTTATAACCTTTTCTCCAGTCATATTTTTCTACAGCTCTGATGAGTCCTTGGTTTCCTTCCTGAATCAAATCGAGAAGTGACAGTCCCCGCCCGATATATTTTTTGGCAATGGAAACCACCAGTCTTAAATTTGATTCAATCAGTTTCTGCTTGGCCCATCTTTCCCCTTTTTCATAGTGTTTGGCCAGACTTATTTCATCTTCAAATTTCAAAAGAGGAATGCGGCCGATTTCCTTAAGGTACATACGAACTGGGTCAGAGATGCCGCCTTCATGCAAAATTGCCAAAGATTCCAGTTCTTTCTCAAGCTCCGTAACCGTCTTTTGCGCATCTTTCTCCTCCTCATCTGAAAGTGTCTCAAAAATATCAATGCCTGATTTAATCAGTTGGGCATAAAGACTATCCACTTCCTCCAGATGTTCCTCAGGTTTGGGAACAATGGCAAGGATGTCATCCTGGGTGACAAAACCATTGTCTTTCCCCTGTTTTATGAGTTCTTTAACTGTTTTTGGCGCTTTGACTTTCATAGATAAGATCCTCCGACTCCCCGCCAACTGGCGGGTCGCTCAGGATGAAGCTGGGGGCATAATAATACCCCATCTTCATTTTAAGCTTTTTGGGTTGTTTTCTCAATCTCTCTTATCTGCCGGAGAAGATCCCGCAACTGTTCATTTGTCTTTTTAGCAGACGGCTCGTCTTTTTTTTCTTCAGATTGTTTTATTTTAGTCGAAATACTGTTTATTCTCCTTCTGAGAGACATTTTCTTTATTTCCCAACAGGTGTGAAGCAGTTCTTTTTCAAAGATTTGCTTTTCTGATAAAATATTGCTTCTGTCTGCCAAATAAGCTTTATCAAAGGCGGGTGCAATTTCAGAAGTCAAAAGACTGCCGAATTTCTTCACTTCAAATTTTTTGCAGGAGGAAAGGAAACCAACCAGAAGCTCCATAATTTTTTTAACCGGAGAAAGGTTGAAATCATCAAAGGTCAAAATTTTCATGACAGCAGCAATATATTCGTGGGGATTATCACTCTGGATAATTAAAGACAAAAGATATTCTTCCAGAAGAATTTCGCGGGAGGAACCGGAGACGGCAGTTTTTATCTCTTTTGGAATCTCCTTTTTTTTGACATATTGAGCAATAGACAGTTCGATTGACTCTTCCGTCACCTGCAGTTTGTTGGATAAATCCTTCACATAATGGGATAAAATTATGGGATTTTCAATTTTTGACAGAAAGGGAATTACCTCATTTCCGATTTTCTTTTTACCCACCACTCCCTCTTTTCCATACTTTGTAAAAGCGGCTTTGATGATAAAATCGTAGACGGGAACAACTTCTTTTACCGCTTTTTTCCAAAGATAGGGATCTTTTTCTATACACTCTGCCGGATCTTTTCCATATGGAAGCTCAACCACTTTTACGGTCAGCCCTCCTTTTTCGGCAATCTCGATCCCCCGCCTGGCGGCCTCACTGCCTGCAAAATCACTGTCAAGAGCTAAATTTATATTTTCCGTAAAACGGCGAAGCAGCACAGTCTGTCCCTCAGTCAGCGCCGAGCCTTTGATGGCAACAATGTTGGCAACGCCGGATTGAAAAGAGGAAAGCAAATCAAATTCCCCTTCTACCACCACTGCTTCCTTCTCCTTTTTGATTGCTTCCTTGGTAATATCCAATCCGTAAAGAGTATTGCCTTTTATATATATGGGAGTTTCTGAAGTATTGACATATTTTGCCCCTCGCTGACGCTCGGAGTAAACCCCTTCATCCAACAGTCTGCCGGAAAAGCCAATTATATTGCCGCGCTGATCTTTTAGCGTAAACATCAGCCTGCCTCGGAACCGGTCATAATATGTCCCTCTATCGGAGCGAACCAAAAGACCGGCGGTATTTATATCGCTACTACCGTATCCTTTCTTTGTCAAAAAGGCAAGCAGACTGTCCCAGCTGTCCGGTGCATAACCCAAAGTAAAAGTCTTAACAATCTCATCTTTGATGCCGCGGGATTTGAGATATTCACGGGCACGGCTGCCTGACTTATGAGAGGTCAAAAGAAAATGGAAAAATTCGGAAGATAAATGATTTATTTCATAAAGTTTATCTTTCAGTTTTGACGATTCCGTAGGCTGATAACTTGAAAGAGTCACTCCCGCCCTTTGAGCCAGAATCTTTAAAGCTTCAACAAACTCCAGATTTTCCCATTTCTGCAGGAAAGAAATTACATCCCCGCCTGTTGCGCAAGCTCCGAAACAATGCCATGACTGGCGTTCAGGTGAGATTATAAAGGAAGGTGTTTTTTCACCATGAAAAGGACATAAAGCTTTGAAGTTTCTCCCGGCTTTGGTGAGCTTGATATGTTCGGAGATAAAATCAACTATGTCTATTTTTGCTTTAACCAAATCTACGTCTGTCATCAAAGGTATTTTATCACACACTCTTTTTCCCCAACCGGTAGAGGGTAAATCCGTTTTGGATGGACCACTCTTTCTCTATGTCGTAAGGTCCAAAAGAGGCAATCTCCCACATGTTTATCTTTTCCAAATTTATGCCAGGCTCAGCAACAACATATAAAACTTTGGCTTTATCATAACTTTCCACCGGCAGCGGCGGATAGCCCCAAATATCCAAAAAATATCTCAGCGGCAACGCCTGGTTTTCCGCATCAATCAGCATCGCCACATTATATTTTGTCCGCCACTGGGAAGATCGGACATCGGAAAAAATAAATTGCGCCGTTTTTTCTACTCCTGGCAGATTCCATCCTTCTGCCATAGTCCATCCGTGATTCTCAGCCAAACCATATGACTGAAAATTAATAAATAAAAATATTACCGCAATAATAATTGTCACTGCCGAAAACCACTTTCTTATATATCCTTTTAACCGGTAAAAAAGCGCAGCGCTTAACAGGATAAGAGGCACAAATGAGGAAATCGCATAATGGGTAATCATCTGCCTGACAAAGAAAACGCTGAAGACAACAACCAAAACAATCTGCAGAATATAAAGCTTCTCGCTGATATTTAGTTTTCTCCAAAAATAAGCAGATAGCAGCAAAATGCCAGTTATAAATCCTGCCGTGATATATAAATTTCCTCCGAACAACAACTGCGCAATAACCTCACGCCAAAAGGAAAAAAGGCTAAAATTATCCGGGGATAGATTTTTCTGCTGGGAGAGAAAAAGCA
>JACREK010000167.1 GCA_016218275.1 Candidatus Gottesmanbacteria bacterium
AAAAGCGATAAGCTTGAGGGGAACTTTTTTTGCCGTCGCGTCAATTTTATCTTTCCTTTTTCGCTGTACTGTTTCTTGAAATGTCAGATAGGCGCCGGTTTTGAGATTAATTCCTATCGCTTCCCCTTCAAATATTGCTTCTTTCGCTTTAATTTCCTTTCTGACTCCAGCCACAATATCCGGATACATAAAAGTGACATCCTCTAGATTGCGGGAGAAAAGTCTTACAGATTCCTCCACCTCGGCAATTCCTCCACCCCAGGGGTGGTGTTGCGCCTGCGGCACACCCCTGGGGTGTTCCCTTGCCGAGGTGTCTTTGCCTTTATCTTTTCGAAAATGAACTTGCAATCTTAGCCCATCAAATTTCGGCTCGATGGCACATTTGCCTATTTTTTCAATGATATCTTTCCCGTTAGTCATCCTTTCGGCCCTCGCCATAAGAATTGGTGTTCCTACTTTTGGCTCAACATGTCTTAATCCCTCAATCCCTTTCCTTTTGATAGTTTCACTGATAAACCCTAAATCCGGACGGACGTTATAAGCTCTTTCAATCTCCACTCTTAACTCCTTAGTTCCGGCAAGCATCCAGGACAGACTATCCAGCATCGTCATATCCGAAAATCCCATCCGCAGTTTAGCCAAAGTGATTTTTACGATATAACGGGAAGATAAAGGGTCAACATCGTGAAGTAAATCTCCAAGTAATTTAATTTTTATTTCTTGCGAACCGCTACCACCCGCCGTTGCTACGTTATATAAGATTTCATACACATCAAGAATTGTTAATTTTTTTTCTTTCGCTTTGAGCTTTGAGCTTTGAGCTTTGAGCTTTTCCACCGCTTTCCCTAAATCCCCTTCTTGTTTAAATGCCTTCGTAACCTTATCTTGCGAAACGTCCAGACCCAGTGCAATTGCTCTTACCATCATTCTATCCGCTATCCCAAATTCGACAGGGCTAAATTGCGGTGCCACACGGCCTTGCAAAAGATAACAGAGTTTCCCAATTTCATCCGCTTTTGCTTCTTTGAAAAGCGCTGCTAATATCTCCGTCATCTTATTGCGAAGAGTGGTAGCTTCAAGCTGGGCAAAATATTCAGAAAGTCGTTTGAAAGTCATAGTTGTTTGTCATTCCGACCAAGCGAAGCGCGTGGAGGAATCTCTCGCGAATGCGAGATTCCATCTCAAACGAGTTGAGAGATCCCTCGACTTCGCTCGGGATGACATAAAATGTCATCTAAGTATATACCTCGCCGCCTTCGTCCTTCCCTCTTTTTTAATAATTCCTTTTTTCATCAAATCATGAAGATCGCGAAGCACTGTATCTTCCGAGATTTTAGGGAAAAGATCGATAAATCCCTCATTGGAAAGATATCCGACTCTTTGAATATACTCCATGATGGCAATCTGCCTCTCGGATAAAAATACCTGCTTGCCGCCTAGTTTTTCTTTGAGATGCATATCGGTTGAAAGTTTTTGTACTTTTTCCTTTATCCGCGTAAGCTCAATTGATAGTCCTTGGGTAAAATATTCCAGCCACCTGGTTACATCTCCAATCGAGGCGCTTTTTAAAGCTTCATAATAACCGGTGGCATCTCTGTCATAATATTCCTCCAGAGAAAAGAATTTCTTTATGTCATAGTTTTCCAAAAATAGAACAAGGGTAGCTGTGGCTCTTGCCATTCTGCCGTTGCCGTCCAGAAATGGATGTATTCGTACCAACTCATAATGGACAATGCCAGCTTTAAGAACAGGATGTATATCATCTTTTTTTAGACTGTTTAGGTAGTCAAGAAAATCAGTTATCTGATAAGGCACCTCAATTGCCGGAGGCGGCCGGAAAGTCACCTCACCGGTGAGAGAGTTTTTCACCACCACTTGGGTTTTGCGGTATTGCCCGCATTGCTCAGGTGTTAATAATTTTTCAACAGTCAAAGCGTGAATCTTCTTCAAAACAGACTCTGTAATTTTTCCTTTTGATACTTCGCCTGTGGCTACATAATCCAGGAAATTAATTACATTACGGTAGTTAATCACCTCTTGAATATCGCGATCCCGGCCAACAATTGATTGTCCTTTCAATACGGCAGATGCCTCGGTGTAATTTAACTCATTCCCCTCTATATGAGTACCATGGTGAACTGTCCTGACAATTGCTTCTTCCCGAAATTTTTTCTCATAGGCAGGCACCAAAGGAGCATTGATAATCACTTCCCTGGCTGCTTCAATGATGCCTATGTTTTTAAGGATTTTATTTGTTATAGAAAATTTGGGACTATACATGGATTAATTTGTTATCTGGTTTATGTTAACTGTTATCTGTTAAATGTTATCTGATATAATTATCTCACTATGCCAGCCCAAAATTCAAACGATAAACCTGCCTCGACAAAGGAGAGGAAGCTCCACCAGACAATTGTTAAACAAATGATTACTCTTACCACGTCCGGCTTCGGACTAGTAGCGGCATTGGCTTGGAACAACGTCATCCAAGAATTCGTCAATAATTACATCAAGAAATACCTTGACGTAGGCAGCGGTATTA
>JACREK010000168.1 GCA_016218275.1 Candidatus Gottesmanbacteria bacterium
AAAAATCCCCAGGATGTTTTCATGCCTACTTTTGAAGAAATTATTCAGGAAAAAAAGTCAATGTACAAAAAGGCTGCCAAAACAGATCAATACCAGCTTTCAGGTCTAACTACTACCGAGAGACACGCCAACGATACATTATTTACCCTAACCGAAATGATTATCTGTCCGGATGAGGAAATTTGCGGCAATAGGCCGACAGCCCTGGGAACTCTTACGGAGCTTATGGCAGCTGTTTATGCCAATCCGCCTGCCTCAGGCATTTATTATGCTTATGATATGTTGCATAATGCCGGACTGGCAAAACCGGCTCTGGCTCAAGGCATAGGTTTTGCCGGACTCACCCCGCTTCTGTCTATCTGGAAAGTAACGCGCAATATCGCCTATGCAGTAATCATCATCATTATGGTAGCTATCGGTTTTATGATTATATTCCGGATGAAAATTGACCCAAAAACGGTTATTTCTTTTCAGGCGGCCTTACCTAAAATTATTCTCACCCTTATTTTGATTACTCTCTCCTATCCGATTGTAGGATTTCTGATTGATCTGATGTATCTTTCCATGGCAATAGTCGTTAATCTGCTGGCAAATGGCATGGGCGCTCCCTTCAATACTCAAATCACCCAGTGGCAGGGAGAAATGATGACTGCCGATGTGGGAGTCTTGGCCGGATGGATTTTTAACCATCTGATACCAGGATGGTGGAATTTAACAACAGGATTATTAGGACCTATAGGAATTGTACAAGGGTTGGGTGATATTATTGCTGTGTTTCGGTATTTTATCACCTCATTAAAAGGCTTGGTAGCTTTCAGCAGCATAATACCGGGAATACTATTTTTGATTATCCTTCTAGGTCTATTATTTACTTTAATTAGGCTTATAATCTTACTATTCAACTCTTATATCCAAGTTTTAATCGCTCTTCTTTTAGGACCGATTATTCTTCTGGCTGAAGCGGTCCCCGGAAAATCTGCTTTTGGCGGTTGGATAGGCAATATCATCGCCAATCTTATCGTCTTTCCTACAACGGTTGCCATACTTCTATTTGCTATGTTTTTAGGCTCACTCCCTAACCAACAGCTATGGGTACCACCTTTTGTTATGCCTCCATTTTCAGGAGTTTTGGGAAGTGGACCAAATATTTTCAATACCTTTTTAAGTTTGGGGGTAATCTTTATGGCGCCTGGATTGGTGGCATCGGTGAAAAAACTCTTCAAACCTCAACCAATCGTTCCGCTGACTCCGGGAACGATGCTGGCGCCATTGACCGGCTCTTTCCAGACTGGTATGGGCGCTGTGCAGCAATTTTACTATGCGAAAGCGATGCTGCCACAAGGCAAAAAAGAGTAGAACTTTACTGGTGTCCGCCACCACCGCTTTCTTCTTCCTGAAGCTCTTGACATAAATAAATGTCCATGGTAATATGATCATGGTCATATATTATGCAACAGACTATTTCCAAATCACAATTCAAACCGCAGGTACTGGAGTATCTGCGCATAGTTGAAAAACTCAAAAAACCTTTGATTATCACCCACGCTGGTAAACCTGTGGTTAAAGTCATCCCTTACTCTGAAGAACAAAAAGATGTCCTGCAAGCGCTCCGCAACACTGTGATTGACTATAAACAACCAACCAAGCCGGCAGCTGAAGAATGGGAGGCTCTCAAATGATTGTTCTGGATACTCACGTCTTGGTTTGGTGGCTGGGACTGCCTGACAAGCTTTCCCCAAAAGCAAAACGTCGGATTGATGGAGCTCTAAGTAAAAATGAGATATTAATCTCCTCTATCAGTATCTGGGAAATATATCTTCTTGTCAAAAGAGGCAGATTAAAGTTGACCATGGATATAGATACTTGGATGGAAAGAGTAGAAGCTTTACCTTTTATCCGCTTTGTACCGGTAGACAACAAAATCGCGGCAAAATCAGTGTCCTTGCCTCCCCCGCTTCATAATGATCCGGCAGATAGAATGATTATTGCAACTGCTTTACAGGAAAATGCCGTTCTTATCACCAGCGATAAACGAATCCTCAAGTATCATTACGTACAAACATTGTGGTAGAAAATATATAAAATCCAGCTTTTTTAAAGTGGTCGTCAAAAGTGGCTACCCTGGTTAAACCCAACCGTTTCATGACTGCAAAAGAGACGCAATCGGTAAAAGAAAGTTTGCTCCAATCATTGAAGAACCAGTCCCAAGCTCTTGCATCATCATTCTCTGTCACTCTTGTTACTAATATTTTATCTGCATGTTCAGACAAAACGTTTCTCAACTTTTTCACTTTTTCTAAACCACATTTTACCCGTACCAGTGTAAAAGTTTCATCAAGTATGTAATTTGTCGTAACCAACCTAAAAGAGTTAATTTTTAGATTTTTCCATATTGATTCTGCCCGATTGTGAAAATCATCATCTTGATCTATCAGTCCTTTGAAAAAAGACGAGTCGAGAAAAATTTCTTCAGCCATCTTCTATCCCATAAATAATTTTATCTTCCTCCGAGGCATCCATAGGTCTATTCGGCAACTTGGCAACATCGAGAATTTTTTGGAAAAATTCTTCTCTTTTTTTATTCTTTCTTTGTCTCTTTTTCTCAATGGTCCCAAGCATTTGTTTAACAAAAGATATAGTAATCAACTTGTTAATATACTCATTCATACTCATACCACTATGTACAGCCATAGCTTTTGCTTGGAACCATATATCTTCTGGAACCCGAATATTAGAAATAACTATTTTCTGCTTCATATGATGCTAAACATACCATAGTATGAATAGTATGTCAAGTTATCACTGATGTCCTCCGCCGCCACCGCTTTCTTCCTCGTCTTTGGCGGTAAAGGCATTCCAAAACGTCAGAGCAACACTAAGTGCTACAGTTCCCATGATTATTTCTGTCCAGACGTCATGGTCTTCGGCGTGATTAAGTCGTCTTAGATTATGGATAGTATAGTTCTTATCAAAACCTGGATAATAACAGTATTCGTTGGGAGGTATCACATCATAGTGCTCCATCATGTCCCAGAATTTTCTCCTGCCGTTGGCAAACCAGGCAGGTACGCCTATTCTTTTCCCTACAACATCAAGCTGCATGGGAGATCCCAATCTTTTCCAGTCCCAGCTGAAAAGCTTGGCGGTGGCAAAACCCAAAATTCCAGCGACCCGCCAGCCTGCTTCAATCATATCTCCCTCATAAGACTTTCTTATCTCCCATAATTTTTTCACCAGAGTTT
>JACREK010000169.1 GCA_016218275.1 Candidatus Gottesmanbacteria bacterium
CATACATATAACGAAGAAAAAAATATTGAGCGGTGTTTATCCTCCCTGCACTGGGTTGATGAAATAGTATTGATAGATATGGGATCAACAGATAATACCTGTATAATTGCCAAGAACTTCAAGGCTAGAATCTACTCGCATCCTTATACTGGATTTGTCGAACCGGCCAGAAATTTTGGTTTGGAGAAAACAAAAGGAGATTGGATTATCATTGTTGATGCGGATGAGGAAGTCTCAAAAGGACTAGCTCACTATCTTTTGGGGGAAGTGCAGAAACCCTCGTCTGATTATTATAGAATTGCCAGAAAGAATATTATATTTGGCAGATGGGTGAAGCATGCCGGCTGGTGGCCTGATTACCAGATAAGATTTTTTAAAAAAGGCTCTGTCGCCTGGACTGAGAAAATTCATGGAATTCCTCTAACCTATGGGACAGGAACAGAATTGGATGCGGCCGAAAATTTAAGTCTCATTCATTATCATTATCAGAATATTGAACAATATATAGAGCGTTTGAATCGCTACACTACCATTTCCGCCAAAAATCTTTTTGTCGCAAATCAGCGTTTTTCAACAAAACTTCTTTTTGAAATGCCGACTCGTGAATTTATTAACAGATTTTTTGCCTGGGAAGGTTATAAAGATGGTATCCATGGAATGGCACTGTCGCTTCTCCAGGCATTCTCGGAATTAGTGGTTTACCTCAAATTGTGGGAACTGGAGAATTTCAGGGAAGAAAAAATCACACTTGCGGAAACAGAAGAATTATTTATAAAGGAAAATAAGCTTACCCGATACTGGTTTTTAAATGAATTGTTGAAGCAGCCTCACAATTTTTGGAATGGTTTTGTCTTCCGACTAAAAAGAAAGTTATTGCAGTATGGATAAAGCCGCAGTTGTTATCCTTCACTATAAAGACGAAGAAAATACCCGCAAATGTTTGGATTCTCTGCAGAAAGAATATTTTCGTGATGGCTCTTTTAAGACGATTGTGGTTTGCAACGGACTTTGTAATAATTTCTGTTTGACACTCCCGAGAGATTATCCGCAAATTCATACCATTGAGAATCAGAAAAATCTGGGATTTGCCGAAGGTAATAATGTCGGTATAAGAAAAGCATTGAATTTCGGTTGTGAATATATAGTGCTTCTGAATAATGATACGGTTGTGGGAGCTGATTTGATAAAAAACTTAGTCTCCTTTGCCAAAAGTGATGCTTCAATAGGACTACTTTCACCTAAGATTTATTTTTCGCCGGGGTTTGAATTTCATAAAAATCGGTATGAAGAAAAGGATAAAGGAAAAGTGCTTTGGTACGGAGGAGGCATCATTGACTGGCAAAATATATATGCAACCCATCGGGGAGTTGATGAAGTAGACAGAAAACAATACGATAAAGGGCAAGAAACTGATTTTGTTACGGGTTGTTGCATGCTGATAAAAAAAAGCGTTATAGACAAAATAGGGCTTTTTGACAGCAAATACTTTCTATATTATGAGGATGTAGATTATTCAATCAGAACGGCCAGACAAGGTTTGAAAGTTGTCTACTATCCCAAAGCACATCTTTGGCATAAAAATGCCTCCTCATCAGGCAGTCCGGGTTCACCTCTGCATGTTTATTATCAGACTCGCAACCGTCTGTATTTTGGCTATAAATATGCTTCATTGATGACAAAAAAATCTCTTTTTTTTGAGAGTCTAAAGATGATTATAAAAGGCGGCATTCAAAAGAAAGCGTGTCTTGATTATTATTCAGGTAAAATGGGAAAGGCAAATATAGATAACATCCTATAGAGAGAAAGCGTTAAAGACACCTCGGACGGTGACCCGAAGGGTTTATCCTGAGCGAAGTCGAAGGGGCTCCTCCGAGGTGGAGGAATTTAAATGAAAATAAGTGCAATCATTATTACCAGAAATGAGGAAGAGAATATAGAAAAATGTATAGAATCTTTGTCATTTGTCGATGAAGTTATTGTTGTTGATAATGATTCCAAAGATGATACGACAAAGATTGCCCAAAAACTTGGAGCCAAAATATACCAAGTTCCCGGATTGGATTTTTCCTACTTAAGAAACGTCGGTAAAGAGAAGGCAAAAGGCGAGTGGTTGCTGTATATCGATGCGGATGAAAGAGTCCAGGAAGAACTGGCAAAAGAGCTGATGGAAAGGATAAACAATAATCCGCAAGATTTTTCCCATTTTAAATTAAGCCGTCAAAATTATTATTTTCATAAACTTTGGCCTAAGCGAGAACAGATGATAAGACTGATGAAAAAAGAAGCGCTTGTCGGTTGGCAAGGGTCTCTCCATGAATCTCCTTTGGTATGCGGAAAACTTGGTAAATTGGTTTCGCCTTTGCTCCACTATACTCATAATGATCTTTCCTCTATGGTCAATAAAACTAACCAATGGTCTGATATTGAAGCAACACTTCGTTATAAAAGCAATCACCCCAAACTCTCTTGGTGGAGATTTTTCCGCATTATGATGTGGGCGTTTTGGCGCTCGTATATAAGTGAAAGAGGATGGCAAGTGGGAACCGCAGGTTTGATTGAGAGTATTTATCAGGCATTTAGTATCTTTATTACTTATGCGAAATTATGGGAGTTGCAAAATAAGGGCGAACTCCAAAATAACATCTGCATTTTGGATTCGCCACAAAGGGCCGCAATCCTAAATAATTGTAAACATTATTTAGGAGCGAGCCCTAAGCATTC
>JACREK010000018.1 GCA_016218275.1 Candidatus Gottesmanbacteria bacterium
CCGTAATCGTATTAATAATTGGCGGCAGTTTGACTGAATATGCGTCAAATTCCTCTTTTTTTAAGGTTCGAAGATCGCTTACTGTGGAGACAGTAATCATCTGCCCTGCTTTGATATCTTTTATCGTCAATTTCGGAGTAGGAGTCGGGGTGATTTTTTTGATTAAATATTTAACCGGAGAATCCGGTCGATTAATTATTGTATATGGTTGTATATTGACTTTATAGGTAAATACTTTTGATGGAGGAAGAGGCTGGACAGTGATGACAGAGCCGGGAATGTTAGTCGGAGCATTGGGAGGTGTAGGTGGAGGAGTAATGGAATATTTTCCTGCAATAAAGATAGAATTATCGGAGATTTTATCCACTTTACCTGAAAACTCTGTTACAGGATTTGTAAGAAAGAGAATGTTCGGTACAGAAGACCCAACTATTTTTTTACCAGCAATTCCTTTTTGCCACCAAAAATATCCTCCGGCAGACACTAATATGACAATAATAAGGGTTAGAAGCAGGAAAAGCTTATTATTCATCCATCTAAAAATAGGCTTTTGCCTTATAAATGTCAAGTGGAAGAAGAAATTATCTTAATTCTTTGATAAAATGGCTAGAAGTCATCTCAAAACCTATTCTTCGAGCGTAAGCGAGAAGTTCTCACTACGTTCGAACAATATAGTTTTTCGAGGTTTTGAGATAGGTTCTACATTATTCTTTTGAATTATTTATGAAATATAAAGCTGTGATTGCCGATGTGGACGGGACTCTTTTTCCTCCCAGCGAAATGCCGTCCCCGAAGCCCTCAGAGAAACTGATTGAGGCGGTGAAAAAAGTGACAGAAATGGGGGTAGCATTTAGTATCGCTTCCGGAAGGTCTCTCTCTTGGGTTGAGGAAATTATCAGAGGATTTGATTTAAAGACTCCCATAATTTTAGATAACGGAGCACGGATCTATGACTGTAAAAATAAAAAATATATATGGGAATCGCTTCTGTCAAAAGAAACAGCAGAAAAGGTACTTTCAGTTTTCAAAAAAGATAAAACACTTCGGGTATATATCGCCGATGACGATGAGAGATTAAGCGGGGAAGCAAAAATAACCAAATGGAAGATAAGTAAAATTCTTGTTTTGGGTGTAACACCGGCAAAAGCAGATAAACTTTACAAAGAATTAAAAATGATTCCATATATTCATGCGACAAAAAGCGTATCCTGGACAGGGGAGAAAAGCCAGTCGGTGCATGTGACAAATTTTGATGCGACAAAACAGGTGGCGGTTGGTAAATTATTGGAAATACTTAGACTTAGGAAAGAGGAGGTTATCGGAATAGGAGACAGCTATAATGATTTTCCTCTTCTGATGGCAAGCGGATTGAGAGTAGCGATGAGAAATGCGGTACCTGAAATTAAAGAGATTGCTGATTATATTGCACCTTCTTATGAAGAAGAAGGGGTGGTAGAGGTTTTGGAACGATTTATAATTAAATAATTGCCTATTTCTTTGCTTGCCCAAAAGAAATAGGCAGAAAGAAAAGGCAGCCGTGCAGGTTTTCTTGTTTTTCTAACTTCGGATACTGCGGGGGTTCCCTCCCTGATCCGCCAGCTGGCGGACAGGGCCTCCCCACGCTTATCCTTCAGCAAGAAAAACTACGAAAACGCTGCAAAGGCAATTAAAAGTGATTAAAAACCAATTCCATAACCTTCGTGGAGAGAAAAAAGACCAATTATTAATTACCTCAGATAAAAATGGTAACAGAATTGGATTGGCAACTAGGGAAGAATGTCATAAGGGAGATGGAAAGACGCATCTGGCTTTTATGGCGTTGGTAGTTGATAAAGAAAAAAAGATTATTCTAACAAAAAGAAGTAAAAAGAAATCTTTATGGGGTGGATTTTGGGATGCATCAGTTGTGTCTCATGTATTGTCAAATGAGACTCCCCAACAAGCAGCCAAAAGACGGGGAAAAGAGGAATTGGGTATTGAAGCGGATTTTCAAGACCTTGGCGCGTTTTATTATTTTGCCAAATATGGGGAAAATTGCGAAAATGAGTACTGTCATGTATTAGTCGGGGAAAGTAGTAAAGAAGTAGAATTTAATCCGGTGGAGATAGAGAAGATTAGAAAGATAAGTTTGGAAGAATTAACAAAAGAAATTAAAAATAACCCAGAAATTTTTACTCCCTGGCTAAAATTGGCTCTGGAGAAATTTGAAATTTACTAAAATACCAGAGGTGTGAAGCTATTACACCTTAGAGGTGTGAAGAGAGGTGTGAAGAACAGATGAGTTATCCCGTTGTTTTAGATTTGGAAACTCAACATTCTTTTCAGGAAGTAGGTTTCGACCATCGGAAGTTGAAAGTGTCGGTGGTGGGAGTCTACGATTACGGGAAAGATGAATATAAAATTTATCGGGAAAACGAATTGGGTAAACTATTTACTATGTTGGAACACACACCTCTTATTATCGGGTTTAATA
>JACREK010000171.1 GCA_016218275.1 Candidatus Gottesmanbacteria bacterium
ATCATTCATATTGCCGGAGCAGCCTATGCCAAAAATTACGGCAAAGTTTTCTGGAGTAAATCCCAAGTTAGTAAATGCCGTCTTGAGAGCCGCCCAGATACCGAAATTACCGCATCCAGGACACCAGGTGGGGAAATATCCGTCAAATGCTAAATCAATCTGGTTATTCATATTTCGATTCATATTTATAATACCTCACCTTAACCCTCTCCTAATAGGAGAGGGAATGGGGTGAGGTCAACTTTTCCACTTTTTCTAAAACCTCTTCCGGATAAATAGGTCTTCCGGAATATTTTAACAATTTATTTTTTATCTCTACTCCAGTGACCATATTTATAATCTGACCAAGCTGTCCCGTGGAATTGTTTTCCACAAGTAATGTATTTTTCAAACTCTTCAAAGTTTGGGTCAATTTTTCTTTAGGAAGAGGCCAAATATGGGAAAAATGAAGAAAATTAAATCTATCAGGAAAATCTTCCATTGCAGCAAGTACAGGTCCCTTCATCGATCCCCATGAAATAACAGTCAAAGGCATATCAGACTTTCCATAAAGCTGCGGAAGTTTGGCATCGTCTCTTAAATAAGTCGCGGCTTTTCTATTTCTTTTGTCTACCTGCTTTATCCTTTCCGCCGCGTCTTCTGTAGTATGTCCGTCTTCGACATGCTCATAGGAATTGGCTTGATGCAAACTTCCCTTCATACCAGGAATGACCCTAGGAGAGATTCCGTCATCAGTAATTTGATAACGCTTATAATTGGTAATTTTAAGCAATTCTTCTTGTGTCAATAATTTCCCTCTATTTATTTGTAATTTGTAATTTGTAATTTGTAATTTGTCTACACTCTGGTGTCCTTCCAAAAGGAATTTATCAGCCATTATAAAAACAGGTGTCTGATATTTATCGGCAAGGTTAAACGCCTCAATCGTGAATTTATAAGCTTCTTCCACATCTCCCGGCGCAAGCACGATTTTAGGGAACTCTCCATGACCGCTATGGATGACAAACAGTAAATCTCCCTGCTCTGTCCATGTAGGCATACCGGTGGCAGGCCCGGGTCGTTGACCCATAACTATAACAATCGGTGTCTCTGTAATTCCGGCAAGAGAAATAGCCTCAACCATGAGCGCAAACCCGCCTCCGGATGTTCCCACCATCGACCTTACTCCTGCCCAAGATGCTCCCAACGCCATGTTGATTACCGCAATTTCATCTTCGGCATGTTTAACCACCATACCTGAACGTTCAGCGTTTCCAGCCAGATAATGCAGAAGTACGGATGATGGAGTCATAGGATAGGCGCAATAGAATTTACATCCGGCGGCAATTGCAGATAGCCCTATCATCTCATTGCCGGTGATGTACATTTGCTCGGAAGCATCTTTTTTTGATAATTTCTTGGAATATCCCTGTGGATATTTTTCTTTAATGAAGTCATAACCATACCTGCCGGCGGTAATATTTTTACTTATTACCTCTTCACCCTTTTTGGCAAAGTTTTCGCTAATAAGAGTTTTGAAAATCTCAAAATCGGCATCCAGAAGATACACTATTGCTCCGAGGGCAATATTGTTTAACATGACAGTAGGCAAAGAATTATCTTTGAGAATTCGGGAGAGCGGTAAATTGATGAATGAGATGTTTTTAGCTCCTGTTTCCAATAGTGTTTTGTCTACTCTTTCTTCATCCAATACGATCACCCCCCCGTCCTTCACTTCATCTTTGTGAAGTTTAAGCGTCTCTTCATTTAGACACACTAATACATCCACTTTCTGCTCTTGAGAATATATTTCCTGATCGGAAATCCGTAAGTCAACAACATTGTGGCCTCCGCGGATAAGTGATGGATATTCCGGATATTCAAAAACCCGGTATCCGCTTCGGGTAGCAATTTTGCCTAAAAGAAGCCCTGTTGTCATTATACCAAAACCGGCTTCTCCGCCAATTTTTACAGTAATATCTATCATATATATTAAACGGATGTATACCCAACTAACATGAATTTGCAAGCCTTAAGACACCTGGAAGGTGGCCAGCTTGTCCCGAGCGAAGTCGAGGGAGACTCCTTCCAGGTGGAGGAATTGGCAAACTCGAGTATGATAGGTATATATTCTGTCGGTTGTATTTTAAGTTTCCTTCAGAATTTGTGATAGGTAAAGGAAACTTTGCGAAGCAATATGAAATTTTCGAAGATGACTATGTCATTCCGAGCGAAGCGAGGAATCTCTCAACCCTGTGGTGAGCGAAGCCGAACCATTGTTTGAGTGAATATCATCTCGCATTCGCGAGAGATCCCTCGTCGTTTTACTCCTCGGGATGACAATTGAGAATGTCATCTTGCGAGCTAGAAAATTTTATATGCGAGCAAAAAATATCATGGGTAAATCTGTTTACCTGTCTCATCGGTTATAATAATCGCGGCTACCGGACATGACTTGGCACTGTCAAGCAGTGTTTCAAAACTCTCCTCCTCCGCAGAAGGCAAAAAAATTGCTTTGGCTTCATTATCCAAAGCAAAAATCTTTGGAGCTACAGCTACACATGATGCCGCACCTATACAAAGATTCCTATCCACTACCACTGTGACTTTGCCGATTTTCCGAGGCCCTGAAGGATTTGTATTATTGTTCATATATAAAAAACATTAACAAATATTTTAGACGCTTGCAAGAAGAGATTTTTCAAAGAATCATTTAGAGAATCCTAGACCTACCAAGTTCATGCTATAGCAGAAGTTTGGTAGGTTTTAAGAATTGATAGCTTTTTGTAACACCTCCAAAGGTAAAAGTGCACATTTGAGACGAGTCGGTGTGAGAGTTATACCTAACATGTCTAATATATCTTGCGTATTCAGTTTTTTAATCTCGTGAATATTTTTCCTCATTACTTTTTCAGTCAGCATGGAAGCTGAAGCCATAGAAATAGCACATCCTTCTCCAGAAAATCTAATATCTTCAATAATTTTTAATTTTTCATTTTTCATTTTTAATTGGATTTCTATCTTATCTCCGCAGGCAGAATTATAAAGGGAAAAAGAAGCGGTGGGATTTTTCAGTTTCCCGAAATTCCTGGGATTTTTGTAATGATCTAAAATATTTTCGCGGTATATATCATCCATAAGTGTAAATTGTCATCCCGACCGAAGTGGAGGGATCTCTCAACCCTGTGGTGAGCGAAGCCGAACCATTGTTTGAGACGGAATCTCGCATGCGCGAGAGATTCCTCGACAAGCTCGGAATGACAGACAGAAATTTATATCTTGAATATCTTCTTTGCTTTCAATATTCCCTCCATTAGCTTATCAATCTCATCTTTCGTATTATAGATATAAAAACTGGCACGGCAGGTTGCGGGTATTTTTAATTTCTGGTGCAGTGGCATGGCGCAATGAAAACCGCTTCTTATGGCAATTCCCTCTTTATCCAAGATCTGTGCCACATCATGAGGATGAATTCCTTTTATGCTGAAACTTATTACTCCTGTTTTATTTTCAGTTGTTTTTGGTCCGTAGATACGTAAGCCTGCCCCGAGCGGAGTCGAGGGGTAACTTAATTCACTTAATCGACTTAATGCATATTCTGTCAGCATTTTCTCGTGTTTAAATATATTTTCCATTCCCAGTTTTTCCAGATAATCAACGGCTGCTCCTAGTCCAATTGTATCTGCAATATTTGGTGTTCCTGCCTCAAATTTATAGGGTAAACCATTCCATAGAGAATGATCCAAATACACTTCTCTTATCATATCTCCGCCGCCCATAAATGGCGGCATCTCTTCCAATAGATGCTTTTTTCCATATAAGAATCCTATGCCTGTTGGACCCAGCATTTTATGTGCAGAAACTGCGAGAAAATCACATTCTAAATCTTCTACTTTAATCGGCATTCTCGGAACACTCTGAGCCCCATCAATTAAAAACAGTGCTCCAACTTCATGAGCCATCTTACCTATCTTTGCGACGGGATTGATAGTTCCCAGGACATTGGAAATATGAACTATAGAAACAAGTTTTGTTTTGGTGGAAAGCAGTCTTTTATATTCCTTTAAATCCAGATAACCCTCTGCATTTATGGGAATAAATCGTAAGTTTACACCTTTTTCTTTAGCGACTAATTGCCATGGTATGAGATTGCTATGATGCTCACTTTCAGAAAGAATAATTTCATCTCCTTTTTTAAGAAAAGCTCTTCCCCAACTGTAAGCGACTAAATTAATCGCTTCGGTTGCGTTTCTGACAAAAATAATTTCCTGTGCTCCCTTTGCACCTATAAATTTAGCTACTCTTTCCCGAGCTTTTTCATACATCGCCGTTGCTTCTTCAGCCAAAGTATGTATACCTCTGTGTATATTGGCATTGTGATTGGAATAATAATCAACCAAAGCATCAATCACTGCTTGAGGTTTTTGAGTGGTGGCGGCATTATCCAGGTAAACCAATGGTTTACCATTAATTAGTCTTTTTAATATCGGAAAATCTTCGCGTATTTTAGAAACGTTCAGCATAAAAATTTAGGTGTCATTCTGAACGAAGTGAAGAATCTCTCAACTTGTTTGAGTGAATACTCGCATTCGCGAGAGATCCTTCGCCCCGTTAAGCGGGGCTCAGGATGACGTATTGGGTTTATATTTCAATAAATATATCTTCTCCCTCAACCTTTACTTTATAGATAGAGATTGGAGATGAAGCAGGAGGAGCCAATACTTTTCCAGTCTTGATATCAAATTGCGCGCCGTGACAATAACAGGTAAGAGTATGACCATCCAGCATACCTCCGGCAAGACTGCACTGAGCGTGAGTACAAGCATCATCAAAAGCCAAATATTCGCCATCGATATTTGCTATGGCAATCTGCTTACCACCAATATTAAATACCTTCATTTTACCATTAGTAACTTCTGAAATCTTTCCTACTTTTACAAATTCTCCCATATAACTCTTCTCCAGTAATAAATAATAATTATATACCTACCAAACTTCAGCTATAGCTTGATCTTGGTAGGTTTACCAATCTATTGATTTGTTCTTCTATTTTATCTTCCAACATATTTTGAATCTTTTGGTCTGGTATCCTTTCAATCACTTATCTTAAAAAACCATTAATAATCAGTTTAGTCGCCTCTTTTTTGTTCAATCCCCGTGTTTTCAAATAATAAAGTTGTTCCTCGTCTATTTTACCAATGGTTGCTCCGTGTGTACAGCGGACATCGTTGGCTAAAATCTCAAGATATGGCCTGCTGTCTGCCCAGGCATAAGGCGACAAAAGTAGATTTTGGTTTTTCTGGTAGGCGCTAGATTTTTGAGCATTTTTTTCAATCTTTATAAGTCC
>JACREK010000170.1 GCA_016218275.1 Candidatus Gottesmanbacteria bacterium
GTTTTACTTAAGTTATCAGAAAATTCCAAAGGAACAGGGGAGTCCAATCGTGCAGCCATCATTTGAGTATATAGCACTTCTCCGTCAACCGCTTAGCCTCTAAATTTGATATACTATACATACCAATATTGAATCACATAAACAGGATATAATCTCGCGAAAGGGGTGGCTTACGATTCTTTCCCTTTCGCGATTCAATATAGGGAAGATCGTTGGGAAGAAACTGTAAGGTTTCGTCCCAAATGGTGGCTGTAGCTCAATGGCAGAGCGTCAGCTTGTGGAGCTGAGTGTTGCGGGTTCAAATCCCGTCGGTCACCCCAAACAACATATTGAGGTTGCAAATCGCCCGTTTGGGGCGTAACATCGGTCTTTTCTTCAGGTTCGATCCGTTCTGAAGCCTTAATTTCAGAAAGTGCGTTTTGAATCTTCAAGAAGGGAGTTCGAGCCTCTATGGTGAGTTTTTGATCCTTCAAAATTAAGTGCGAGCCAACTGCTTTCAAAATAGTTTTCCTTTCCTCAATATCTCCATCCTCAAATCGTTCAATCGCCGTTGACGCGAAGTCAAAAGTCTTGGCGGCCAGTTCCGACCAGTCATCAATGTGACGGTCAATTTTGGCAAGATTTTCCTGTGCTTTGGCCTTTTCTTCCAAAAGAGATTCTCTTTTCTCACTAAACTCCTCATTGGATATGAGTTTCGACAATTTAAGGTCAAGGAGGGAATCAATCTTTTTGACAGCATCCTCGTAAGACTTTTTAAGAGCATCGTAACGGGCGTTTCTGGCTTCCTTTTGGTCTTGATTGACAACATTGAGCCATTTTATTGCCCAATCCACAAACTTGCGGGAAAGTTTCATCGTGGCTAAGACTTCCAATACCTGCTTTTTAAGTTTTTCTGCCTCAACATATCTTTGAGAACACTGAATTTCTTTATTTTTCTTGGTGCATCGGGCGTAATTGAAAGTTTGGGACGTGCCGTTTTTATAATGCTTAACTTTATGATCTCCTGTGATGTGACCTCCGCACTCGCCGCAAATGATGGGAATCCCTGTGTGCCAGAAGTCGTGCGTAATTTTGCGTGGACGAGATCTGCCGGAAAGAATATCCTGCAACAGGTCAAACTCATCGTCTGTAAGCATCGCTTGGTGTTTGCCTTGATATAACTTACCACCATAAATAAACCGCCCCGTATAGAAGGGGTTGCGTACGATTTTAGCCATCTGCGTTTTACTAATTTCCTTATTGCGTGAGTTTTTGATACCCATTGTTTTTGATTTGGTAGCAAGACCCTGAAGGGTGAAATTGCCGGTAAGAGCTTCTTCAAACAGCTTTCTCATAAGGGTAAAATAAAGAGGATGGGGCGAGATGTCTTTCTCTCCCTGCCTTTTTTCAATGTTATTTCTGTATCCGGGAGGAGCAAGAACAGGAGCAAAGCCTTTTTCAATTTTGGAGTCAATACCCCTTTGAGTATCCTCACGCAAATCTCTTATAAAGCGGTTTGCTTGCGCTCCCTCAACTGCCATGATGAAGTCGGAATCAACTTCAGTATATGTCTTTGATGGAGTTACTATCTCTAAAATTGTACCAGTCTGAATTAGCCATTGTAGAGTGCCTGTATCAACCGGGTTTCGAGTTAGACGGTTGAGTTTCCAGCAAGCAATCCCCTTAATGTCGCTACGCGATTTTATCAACTCAATCATCTCATTAAATTCAGAACGACCGGGGGCTTTTGCTGACTTTGATTCTTTGAATGATTTTAGGATGGGCAGATTCCTTTCTCTTGCAAGTTCTTTTAGGACTCTCGCTTGATCTTCAATAGAGGCCATTTGACGATCTTCGGATTCACTACTCTTGCGCTTATAGGCAAGATACCACTTCTTGTCCATCTTCATCTTTTTATCCATATTCATATTTTGAATCTCTTTAATTTTCATTGTATATTTTTTTCACTCCTTTTGCAGCACTGGTTTTTTAGCTAGAACCTTAACAATGTTCAAAACTGCGGTGGCTTTTTTAACGGCTTCCTCATCCGGTAACTCAACTCCAAACTCCTCTTTATAAATCTGTTTGAACTCAATCAAGGCCTCTTGAGGAAGTAGAGCAAAGGCTGGCTTTTCAGGAGCAGGATTAGCCATTACCCACACCCTCCTTTTTGTTCTTTACCCATTCCTTAGCTTTTGCTTGGAAAACCGCTCCGGGATTTTTAACATTACTTTGTTTGATTTCACTTACGAAAATGTAAAAAAGATTAGTAGGAAGTCCTTTGTTATAGGTAGCAAGGTAGGTTGTGGTAAATGCAAGAGGATTATGAGGCTCTAGTGCCTCCCAAGCGGTAAGCGCTGCTGCTTGACCATCATTTTTAGGGACAAAAGATTTGGGATCATAGATTGTTCTGTTAGAAGAAAAATTATTATCAGCGAAAATATCTTTATCGCTATATTTTTTTCTTTTAAGAATATCTTTCGGTGTTGCGAAACCCTTATTATTTGAAGCTAGAACTTCCTGATTTGGGAAGTATGAAAAGTTACCAATTTGGGAAGTTGGGACTTCCTCTTGTGGGAATGGGCTACTTCCCGTTTCGGGAAGCTCAACCTTACCGTCGAGGGAAGTTTCGAACAATTGCTTACCTATAAGCGCTCTTAATTTTTCAAATATACGATGTCCTCTTTTAGGAGCTTTTGAGATCAGACAGTTCTCATTTACTCTGAATTCGTTGGTCTTATTGTTTTGAACGATTATATTTCTTTGAAGCAGTCTGCCTAAAACTTCTTTTGCGTGTGTTTCACTTATCCTGATAATTTGTAAATCACACTGCCGAAGAATTGCCCACTTTTGATCACGGCAACCATAAGTCAACCTAAAAATAAACAAAATGACTTCAAGATCACGCTGAAGAAGATTGTTAAAAAGGATAGCATTAAAGATAACATTGGGAATTTTAGTAAATCCCTTGTCTATAAATTCTAACTGTTGATTGTTATTATTGTCCTCTTTCTCCATATTTCATTCCTTCATTTCTGGTCTTTACGACCTGCTTCCAAAACGTCTCTATTGCACTGAATAAATCCCGCGCCGGTATGTGCGGTTCTTTCTTTGTGTTGAATTGGTCAAGGAGCGTTAAAACCTTATCTTTTGGAGAAAATTGCCAATATAAAATGCCGTTTTGGGAATAACTGCCGATAAATTCAACAAGATTATTGAAGCTCGCCGATAAAAGGAAAGGGGCATTTACCTTGTCTTTCTCAATGTATACATCGTTCTTATTTCTCATATTTGCTCAACAAAAAAAGCGACCCTCTCCCAGAGTCGTCTGGATTAAAGGTCGCATTGTATTGCTGTTGCCTTAACGTCCTCGTCAGGTTCTTTACTCTCTAACAAGGATTTCAGATTGACCTCATTGGATTGAGGTAGAGTGAACTAAACAAAGGCTATCGCCTAATTTTGGGTCAAGGCAAGTGGCAAAATGAGGCTAATTACGACGATTGGGGTTTAAGTTGGTTCTTGGGAAGATGAATTTTGCTTATTCCTGTTGAAAATTGGATAATCGTCTAATGTTTCAGCATTCTTTATACAATCTTTGTGCTTGCATGGAACTTCGTAAACGAAACTCGTAATTTGTCTTCCCGGCTCTTCAGGTTTAGTTGGATCTTTTGAGCCGAATTCCTTTTTTACTTTTCGCTCAAGATACCACATAGCAATTTTGGGATCGCTTAAGTTGTCAAAAATAACTTTTCTCGCCCTTAGTGAAGGATTCTTTTTCCACATGCCTTTTTGCTCGGAAAATTCAGGATGTTGCTTCTGATACTCATAGAGGGTATCTGGGTTGATTTGCGCGAAAAGACAGGCTTCTTCATCGGTTGAGCCAAATAGAAAAGCCTCCCGTAATTTTCCGAGTGTAGCTTTTGTCATTTTGGTAGGTCTACCGGCCATTTACCGGTAATGTACCATCCAAAAGTGGGTCAAGACAATCCTTTTAGGAAAGAAGTTCTTTGGGAGAGATTTTTAGGGCTTTGGCGATCTTTACCAATGTATCCGTTGAGGGGTTGCGTTCACCTCGCTCAATGTAGCCAATATAAGCTCGGTTAAGCCCTGCTTCGCCCGCCAGTTCTTCCTGAGTCATCTTTTCTCCCTTTATAAGCGTCTTTTCTCTAATTTGTCGGATGCGCCTGCCGATTTTTTTAGAAACTGCTGTAACTATAACCATATTTACAGTTTCTAAGAATCTTTACTATCAGTCGACTTACTGGTAGTATAGATTACATGGGTAAAATGACTTATCAGGAAGAAATAGATGATCTTAGTGCACGACCTTATATTCCATCGGTTATTCGAGAGGAAGTTATGAAAAGAATGATTGAACGAGCGTCAAAGGAAGCAAAGACTATAAATATCGGAATTAAAAAGAGACATCTGGTTGGATTGTTCGGGCTACTTAGTATTTCGATAGGACTATTTCTCGCACAGGAGATTTTTAAGTGGGTATCGTCTCAAAACGTAATTGAGCTAATAATCCTTGCCGTCTTTGTAGTTTCCGTAATTTATGTACTCCTTTATTTTAAGGAGTATCATAGTAAGACTAAAATAGCCGAAGAAGCTGCCAAAGAAGTTGCGGACGGCGATATGGGCAAAGAGGAACAAATTAGAGAGCATTTGTTCAGTAAAATCTGGAACGAATCGTATTCGTTTCGTAAAAAACTATGAATAGAAAAAACTTGAAAGAAAAATTACTGTCCTTAATACATCTGATATTGAAAGGTCGGAAGGAAAAGGATTTGTATGAAAAGACGCTGGCAAGAATGAATGAGAGTATCCGTAAAGGCCAACTCCCTGATGTTTACTAGCGGACAAAGAAAGGCAGCGATTTTATGTTACAAAAATTATTCGCAAAGATAAGACACAAAGTAATTCTGATAATGAGTGGTCAGAGAAATTCCAGTTGGGGCGATGAAGCAAGAAAAGCCGCAAACGAGAGCCTTCGAAAGCAGGGATATAAAACAATGGATTGGGGTGACGAAATGAGAGAAAGTTTTAACAAAAAACTTCGAGAAGGGAAACTTCCTGACATATATTAGCTTGGCGTTTTGATACAATTCAAGAAATGAATACGAAAGTTTTAATCGTTTGCATCCTTTTATTTGCTGCCGTTTTAATCGGAACTTTTTCTCTTGGTTTATTTAAGCAAAAAGAGGCAACTCCTCAACCCCAAAACACTACAACTAATGCCGCCATTCAATTTGACACTTGGCAGGAGCAAACGGTAGACGAGATAGGGCTGACATTCAAAACGCCACCGGGAACAACTTTCAGAAAAGAAGTGGCCGATGATGGAGGCAGAATCCGTATTCTTGGCTTCTATGTTGAAAATAATGACAAGAACAGTCCTTATATGCTCTATGGCGTTCACCAATTTGACAAAGAGGCAACGGATGTGGATTTAGAGAAAGCAAAAGATGAAATGGACACCAGCACCATCATAGAGGCGTCTATTGACGGCTACGAGGGCATAGAAGGGCTAATTTTGGGCGAGAAGACACGATATATCACCATGATAATAAAAGACGGCAAACTGTTTTCTGTTTCAACAATTCCACCGAATCAAGAAAACAAGGAACTTACAGAGCAGATACTTGCTACTTTTGCCTTCCAATAGAAAAATGCCCCAAGTAGTCTCAATTACTCTTATTCAAGATAATAGTTACTCCAAACAAAGCAAGAGCTAGAACGACGATTGTTCCTCCTGCGGCCAAATTTAAATAATACGATATAAATAACCCTGATATGACAGAGATAAGGCCAAACATAATAGCAAACAATACTGTTTGCTTAAAACTTTTTCTAAGCTGCATGGCAGCAACAACGGGAATAACCATTAAAGCGCCAATTAGAAGTGCTCCTACTATTCTCATTGATAAACTTACTGTTACCGCAGTAAGAATAACTAATACAATGTTAAGAAGTCTTACTTTGACTCCGCTTACCTTTGCCGCTTCTTCATCAAAAGCGATATAAACTAATTCTTTATAGAGGAAAAAAATTACAGTGAGTACCACTAATCCAAGCCCTGATATAATCCATAAATCAATCTCTCTTACTGTGGAAATACTCCCAAAAAGATAGGAAAATAGATCAACATTAAAACCCCGCGCAAAACTTATAAGAACTATTGCAATAGCCAATGACCCTGATAGAAACATTGCCAAAACAACTTCACCAGAAATCCTCTTTTCTGTTCGCAGTAGTTCAATAGCAATAGACCCTGCTACCGCTACAATCATTGCTGTATAAATTGGATAGATTCCGGTGATGAGTCCTATGGCAACACCTGCTAAGGACATATGAGAAAGACTATCTGCCATTAAAGAATAGCGCCTTGCTACGAGAAAATTACCAATCAAAGGCGCAATAATTCCTATAACTATACCCGCAATAAAAGCCCGAACCATAAAACTGTACTGAAAAATCTCAAGCATAATTAGTGTCCGTGAAGAATAAATCTTCTTCCCTTTCCATAGAGTTTCTCTAAATAATCCTTTTTTATAAATTGCTTAGGCTCACCATGATATATCAAGCTCCTATTTATACAGACTAAGACACTAACCTCATTGACAGTAACATCAATATCATGAGAGACAATAATGATAGTTTTACCCATTCTTTGGTTTAAGTTTTGCAGAAGCTCATAAAACTTTTCTTGCGATTCTAAATCTATTCCTACAGTTGGTTCATCTAAAATTAAAAGGTCTGGTTCTGATGCAAGCGCTTTGGCAATAAAGACTCTTTGTTGCTCTCCGCCTGAGAGCTCTGTAATCAGCTTAGACTTAAATTCCTCCATCCCCACAATATGTAGTGCGTTTTCAACTGATTTCTCATCTGCTTTATCAGATCTTCTAAACATCCCTTTTCTCGCTACTGTACCCAAAGAAACCACTTCTCCAACCGTTATGGGAAATCTCGTTTCAAATTGAGTTGCTTTTTGCGGAATATAGCCAATCATTGACCATTCCCTGAATTGAGAAACGGGTTGACCGGAGAGATAGACCAGTCCGCTTTGAGGTTCTAAAAGGTTGAGAACGAGGCGTAGAAGCGTAGTTTTTCCACCACCATTAGGGCCAATAATTCCTACATAATCACCACGCTTGATTTCAAGACTAATCCGGTCTATTATCTTTCCACCGTTGTAGCTAAAACTAACAGTTTCCAGTTTAATGATTGGTTCTTTTTTCATTTGCAGTTTAAAGCAATTCTCAAGTTGCTTAGGTTTTCTTCTTGAACAGAGAGGTAATCTTTACCCTGTTTTAACTCTTCATTACTTAATCCCTCAATGGGATTAAGTACAAGAGTTTGTGCCCCCATTTCTTGAGCGATTGTTTCTGAAAAGCGGGGATTGACCAAAGTTTCAAAGAAAATATATTTAACGCCATTTTTTCTGGCAAAATCAGCAATTTCAGCAAGTCTTTGTGGGGATGGTTCTTCATCAGGAGACAGACCGGAAATCGGAACTTGGGTCAAATTATATTCTCGTGCTAAATACCAAAATGCCGCATGAGAAGTAACAAAACTTTTCTGACTACATGAGCTTAATCCTTGCTTAAATTTCATATCTAGCTCATCAAGTTTTTCCTTCAATCTTTGTGCATTTGCGCTGTAAAAAGCTCTATTAGTAGGATCGACCTGTATATACCCTTGCAGTATTTTGTCTACTTGAGATTTTGCAAGAACAGGACTAAGCCAAATATGTGGATCTTTTCCTTCTATCTGACCTTCTTGGAGGTTTAAACCTTGCGAAGTATCGACAACGACGACATTATTTAAGTCGTCTTTTATCTTGTCGAGCCAGGGTTCAAAACCTGCACCATTGACAACAAGGAGATTGCTTTTTTGAATACGCGCAATCTCTTGAGGGGTAGGATCGTAATCATGTGGCTCAACACCGCTCGGTGTAAGGTTGGTAATTTGCGACTTATCACCACCAATCTCACTTGCAAAATAATAAAGCGGATAGAATGATGCCATTGTTGAAAGCTTGGTATTGTCAGTTTGTAATGTTTGAGAACGTTTGAAAATACTTGTACTTAAAAAATAACCAACAGTCCCTATAAGCAGAACACTAAATATAAAGGCAATGACCTTATTATTCATATTTATCCCTGACAACTTGCACACACCCCATAGAATTGAAGAGAATGGCGCTTTACTAAAAATCTTTTCCTCATCTTAATTTGCTTTTCCACCTTATCAACTTCACAATCCGAAACGTCCTCGATTTTTCCGCAACTCTCACAAACAATGTGATGGTGGTCTTCGGCAGTAAGTTCATATCGAAACTTACCCTCCTCAAGCTCAAAACGGCTAACAATACCCTTTTGATAGAAAACATCTAGTATTCTATACACAGTTGCCGGATCTGTTTTTAAATTCTTTTCTCTCAAATATGAATGGATTGTAAGAGCATCAAGTGGACTTGTTTGATTTTCAAGTATTTTAAGCACACCAAGTCGTGCAGGTGTTTGTTTTAATCCTAATTTATGTAATTCTTCTGGTTGTACTTTATTGTAAGAAACTGTCATATATTTGCGGTATTAACGCGATTAACTTGCATTAGTATATGCAAATAAATTGCGTTTGTCAAGAAGTTGGGAAATTGCAGGAGTACATCTCTAAACTGCTAAAAAGTACCAAAGTCTTTTTTTGCCCTTGACGTAGCCACTAAACGATATTACTATCTGAATAGGTAATCAAATAGGTATGAAGGTTCACAATATCTCATTACAACCCATCAATCCAGGCTCTGTTAAAAAAGCGCAGAATCTCATGCCACAAGAGGCTTTACTTGAAATAGTGGTTGAGTGTTTTAAAGCGCTCGGAGATGCAACCAGAGCGAAAATTTTATATGCGCTAGGAAAACAACCGTTATGTGTCAGGGATTTAGCAATCATAATTGGCATCTCTGAATCTGCTGTATCTCATCAGCTTAGTTTTCTAAAAGATAAGCGATTAGTAAAGGTGGAGCGAAGTGGAAACGTCATGAACTACTCTATTGCATATCAACATATCACAAAACTCTTGAAAGAAGCTGAGTATTATGCTGACCACATCAGACAAAACTTACCAGACCATCCAGGCAAAAATTCAGACTAATTCTA
>JACREK010000172.1 GCA_016218275.1 Candidatus Gottesmanbacteria bacterium
ACCACACCAGGTAAACCAATAATATGTAAAGCAATTTCTTTTATAAACATTTCAGCTCCGGAGCCTCGATTCGAACGAAGATAAATGGGTTCAGAGCCCATTGTCCTACCGTTAGACGACTCCGGAATACCACCTAATTTGCATCTTCAGTATTTCCCGGTAAAGGTGTCATTGCGAGCACTTACAGTGTAAACGTAGCGAAGCAATCTATAGAGATTGCCGCGGCTACTTCGTAGCCTCGCAATGACAGAGGTTTTGGTAAGAACTGAATAATTACCCTAATTTTACCAGAGAATGGAAGAAAATACATTAGAAAGGAAAGACTTAAGATGTAAGAGAAGAAAGTATTTTAGTTTTTCCAAAAAATTTCATAGCCAGAAGTTTGATGTCATTGGTAAGGAAATAATCGCAGTCTGACTCGGCTGACGAATGAAGTTGGATATTATCTTCAATATCGGAAGTTGGCCCTTGCAGCGCCCTGTGTAAAATATCTCCTGTAAAATCAATATAGTTGAATTTCTCAAGTTGTTTGATGAAGAGCTGATTTGGAGTCCTGATTTTGAATGTATAATAAAAATTATAGACTGATATCGGAGAAATATAGACAATATGATTTTGCAGCTGTACAAGAATTTGAGTCTCTGGTCTTCTGTGAACGGCATCTATAAAGTAATTAGTATCAAGAAATATCCTTGCCATATTTTCCCAATAGGCGCTTCCTGTATAATCTTTCTCTATCTTTATAAGAGAGTTTGGGTAACGCAGATTTCTTTGCCAGCGCTTGGATAGTTTTTATATCCTCTTTTGTAAATTGTTTCTCACCCTTTTTTTTAGGCATAATCGCTCCAATAATTTTGGATCGATGAATGAGATCTATGGTTCCGCCCTGCAGGAGTGTAGCGACCACATCCGGCATTTTGGTTCGCAATTCGGTAGAAGTTATAACATTCATATACATTTAAGTATATATTCAAATATACACTTTGTCAAGGTGCAAGTCAGATATACCCATTATCCTCGAGTTTGCAAATTCCTTCACCTGAAAGGAGTCCATACGGCCACCTTTCAGGTGTTTTAGGGCATACAAATTCAAGTTAGTTTGGTATACATATAGAAAAATAAGACGAAGGTTAAGTAGGGTAATTAGGTTTTTTGGATTATAAATTAAATTACCCAGAACTATGGTAAGATAGACTCATGAACTTAACGACAATTATTGGTCTTTTGGCGGCGATTATCAGTACAGTTTCTTTCTCTCCCCAAGTAATCAAATGCTGGCAAACCAAAAGAACCAAAGATATCTCTTTTCCTTCTTATTCACTTTTGGCAATAGGAGTCTTTTTTTGGGTAGTATATGGATTATTCAGACAAGATATTATTGTATTTATTGCAAATTTAATAATCCTTCTCTCTGTAGTGTTAATACTTCTGGCAAAATTGAAGTACGGTTGATAGATGCGGTTAAGGTTTTGGAGAAACTGATGGTTTTGTGGTAGGGGATGTTGATGAAGCAGGGACAAGATCAACAGGCGGCTCGATAAGCAGTGCTTTTATCTTCTGATTTTCGATTACATCCTGGTTTGCATATACAGTGATTTGCATATCAGCCTTCAGATCGGTAATCTTATATTCCAAAGGTTCAGTTGGTTTGGGTGTAGTTGTAGCTTTAGCTGCGGCTGGAGTTGGACCCATGCGTGATATTTCCGTGTCGGATACAACAGATATGGCATATTCAACTTCTTTAGGCTTCTCAGGGGTGGGTTCGTTGAGACCTGGTCGAATTGGTTGAACAGCTTTGAGTATAATAATTCCGTCTTTGACATTTATATCGGCAATTTTACCCGTAATCGTATTAATAATTGGCGGCAGTTTGACTGAATATGCGTCAAATTCCTCTTTTTTTAAGGTTCGAAGATCGCTTACTGTGGAGACAGTAATCATCTGCCCTGCTTTGATATCTGCGCATTGGGGTCAGACCTTGATTTGATTTAAGGTCTGACCCCTTTGAGTACCTTTGTAAGTTTCTGCATAAATTTTGAGCTTCCCAGTATTCCTCTAACTTGTCTTTTTAATGGATCAAACTCTTCTTTTAAACCAGCA
>JACREK010000173.1 GCA_016218275.1 Candidatus Gottesmanbacteria bacterium
ATTAGGCTGGATTTATAGAAGACAAGGAAAACTTACCGAGGCAGTAGAGGCATTCAATAAGGCCATTGAACTCAACCCTCAGAACGACCGGGCGTATGCGGAATTAGGCTGGATTTATAGAAAACAAGGAAAACTTACCGAGGCAGTAGAGGCTCTAAATAAGGCCATTGAACTCAACCCTCAGAACGACTGGGCGTATTCGGAATTAGGCTGGATTTATAGTGAACAAGGAAAACTTACCGAGGCAGTAGAGACTCTCAATAAGGCCATTGAATTCAATCCTCAGAACGACCGGACGTACGGAAGATTGGCGGTAGTATACAGCAATATGGGTGAGTATGTTCTATACAAAGAATTTAAGAAGAAAGCAGAGCAACTCCGTGAAAGATTTTATCGTCTCATAACAATTAATAACTACCGTAGGTGTAAACAAATTCTAAGCAGAAGGAAGGTCAGATGGATTTGTGTACAATATCCATTGCGTGGCATAGGGCCGCTAAAGAAGATATTCGAAGGAGATGAGGATGGGGTATACTTCGTAGATAACGAGGAAATATTTAGAGGTGTTGTGCGAAGAGAAGGTTATAGTGAGTATTTCACCGATATGTTTGGTGGTGACTTTGGCCACTGTACTAAAAAAGGCAACCGGCTCCTAGCTGAGAATATCGCCAATGTGATATTAAAAGAGATATTTGGGAAATAGGCGTTATTATCATAGTCTTTGCCTATTAGTAACTACAGCGGAGATTTTTCATAAACGCGTCACTACTATTTCATGATTTCTTGGAAAATGAAAACGTTCATTAAGGGTGCTCTCTTTGTTTTAGTTTGCTTCGCACTATTTATAGTGCTTGAGGTTTTTTCTCATTTAATCCTTCCGAATGGGAAATTAGGCACTCTCGAATCAATCTTCAATATAACAGAAGAAGATCCCGTTCTTTTTTGGAGGCAACGCGCGCATTTGAAAACGGAGTTTCAGGGTGTAAAAGTAATGACTAATTCACTAGGGCTCAGAAATAAAGAAATATCCATTGCCAAACCCAAGGGCATCTTTAGGGTTATTTGCCTTGGCGCATCGCCCACATTTGGTTGGGGGGTTAGTGTCGACAAGACCTATCCATTTTTGTTGGAGCAGAGGTTAAAGGAGGCCAAACAACGATTTGAAGATATTGAGGTAATTAATGCCGGCCAGATTGGTTACTCTTCCCATCAGGGGTTGATTTTTTTTGAGCAATATATGATGAAGTATTCTCCGGACTTAATTGTTGTTTCTTATGTCTTAAATGATATTGATAGGTATAGATTCTTTAGAAATGAAGGCGTGATGGATAAAGAACTCAAAACAAGCCGGTTTTCTGCCATAACGATAAGGCTGAAAAGACTATTGACTGGCAGCAGGCTGTATCTGGTCTTAAATAGAGCCGTTTCAGATCTGTTGTATAAAAATAACAGGTCAATGTCACTTGTGTTAAAAAAACAGGTCGAATTGGCAAAAGTTCGAGTTTCCCAGGATTGTTATAAAGATAACTTAGAAAAGTTCATAACGCTATGTTCCAACAGCGGGGTCAAGCTTATTTTTGTTAAAATGCCTATTAACTTATCCCTGCCATCTGGATTATCGGATTCCAAAACCTTTCAGGAAGGTTTGTATGGGTTGAGCCGTCTCCATTACACTTTAGGATGTCAGTATTTAGACAAGAAAGATTACGTCTCTTCTTTTGAGTTTTTCAAAAAAGCAAAAGATTATTTGGTTTTTGAATGCCAACGTGATGGTAAGGTTTATCAAGATTTAATGGAGGCCGTAGCGATTAAAAATAATGTTCCTTTAGTGGATGCGGCGAAAGTATTTTCTGAGAATGCCCGGTATGGAGAACTGTTCAATGGTAAATTAGATCCAACACATCCTAATCCGGCGGGGCAGAGGCTTATTGCCGAATCCGTATATGAAATTATTTTAAGATATGATCTGCTAAAAAGTTAATTGAAGGGAGTCAAGGCATGGATAATAAGAAAAAAGGCAAATCAAAGGCAGCAAAAGACCTGTCGGGTGTAAAAAACAATAAAGATTTTCTGTGGTATCTTTTTCTGCTGGTATTACAGAATAAGAAGTGGTGGCTATTGCCTTTTCTTTTTCTACTCGCTATCTTTGGTTTGTTCGTAAGCCTGACCAGCAATCAGGCTATCTTACCGGCAATATACGCTATTTTTTAATATGTATTAGCCGATGCCCATTAAAATATTTAGAAAAATATTGGCGTTCATTATTTGCGTAATCGGTGTTTTGCTGCCTCATAGATTGAGGTGTATGTACAGTGAAGCGCTCGGATGGACAGCACAGTTTATTTATAGAAATTACTTCACAATTTTAAAATTTATTATTAAAGAGTTGGAAAAAGCGAAAGAGATAAAAGAGTGAACAATCGGGACATCATTGTCCTCTACTCCGGAGGCACGGATTCAACTCTTACCGCTGCCCTCATGGCGGAAAGGTTTGAAAAAGTTCACCTCATCACATATGAACGATTCGGTATCTTTTCTGCCACAAACCCCGTGATCAATGTTCAGAAATTAAAACAAAAATTCGGCGATGACAAATTCACTCACCGGATCATAAGAGAAGACAGGTTGTTTAAATATGTTTCCTATGAGCGCTACCTGTATAATCTTGTAAAATACAGGTTTTTCCTGCTTTCGACCTGCGGATTATGTAAATTATCCATGCATATTCGCACGATTATATTTTGCCTAAATAACAAGATATTTAATGTCTGTGATGGGGCGCATCAGGATATGCGGCTTTTTCCCGATCAGATGATAAGCGTGATAAACGAGATAAGAAAAATGTATGCCGTATTCGGCATAGAATATACAAATCCGGTTTTTGATTTTGAGGGGCCTAAAAATATCGACTTTGTCGACAAACTGCATTTAGAAAAAATTTTAGCTACGGAATCCCATGACCCAATAAAAAAACAGAGTACTACCGGCTATAAATTGTTTCAAATGGGGCTTATGCCTTTAGAGAATGTGAAGGGGACGGAACTGGACCATAAGATGCAACCCCGCTGTTTTCAATTTATACTGTTTAACATTTTTGTCCTTTGGAATTATTTCGCTGATCACAGTTATGAAGAGTATGAAAAGAGAACTTTAACCTTTTATAAGGAAAAGATCGGGCGCTTTATAGGACTTTTAAAGGAATATACGCAAAAAGGCAGGAAAAGCATATTGTTTAGGTTGACGGAGGAGTAGGAAATGTTTGGCGACAACGGTTGTTGCGGTTTCCAGCTTAAGAAGGGCGGGCCCACTTTTTTTGGAGCGATAACCCTATCTTTCCCTATGATCATTTTAGGAGCCATTTTAGTTATCATTTTGACTCCTTTCAGCTTGTTGAGTTGGCATGTAAAAAGGATCAGGAAACAAACATTATTAATCCTTCAGGCTAACGTGCGCCTGATCAACAATCTTGCTTTATGCTCCAGGATGAGATGTATATCTTCAGGAAAAATATTTTTGCGTTTTCCCAGACTGTCAGGGTTTGTTTATAGAAATTTTAATTCGTTGCTGCTGATCATAGTTTTTGCATTAGGTTTTTTTGTTTTTTTTACGATAGTGTTTTCTAAGGGGCAATAAAAGATGGCGTACAACATCGACAACATAAGGGATGATTTTCCCGTCTTAAAGCAGGCAATAAGAGGTAAGCCGCCGATATATTTTGATAATGCCTGTATGACTTTGAGGCCGAGACAGGTACTTGAGGCCATGAACAGGTATTATCTCTGTCATCCTAGTTGCCATAAACGCGCAATGCATAGTTTTGGCGAGATGACAAGCGCGCGCTATGAGGAAGCTCGTCAGGCTATTCAAAAATTCATCAATGCCAAAATGCCACAGGAAGTAATTTTCACCAGAAATACCACGGAGAGCATTAATTTGATTGCAAACGCATTTCCTTTTGAAAATGGTGATATTGTTTTGACAACGGAATTAGAGCATAATTCCAATCTTTTGCCGTGGCAGGTATTAAGCCAGGGGAAAGGCGTAATACACAGGATATTTGCCCTGGGCCAGGATTCAAGTTTTGATCTGGATAATTTTAAGGATATTTTGGCTCAAGGGCGCGTGAGGCTCGTCAGTGTCTTTCAGACATCTCACGTTACAGGGCAGTCTCTTCCCGTTAAGGCAATAATCGATGTGGCCCATCAATATGGTGTTTTAGTTTTATTGGATGGAGCACAGAGTGTCGGCCATCAAAAAATAGATGTGCAGGAATTGGATGTTGATTTTTTTGGATTCTCTTTCCATAAGATGCTGGGGCCTTCGGGTATGGGGGCTTTATACGCAAAAAAAGCTATCCTCGAGCAAATGAGGCCTTTTCTGGTAGGCGGAGAAACCGTGGAAGATGTTGACTATGTATCTTTTGTTCTTGCTAAGATCCCAGATAAGTTCGAAGCTGGACTACAAAATTATGCCGGTGCCATCGGCGCTAAGGCCGCGATTGAATATTTAAGGGATATACCGCTTGAGGCCAGGAACCAGCATGTCTTGAAACTGAATAATTTTATAACTGAAAAAATTCTTAAATTGCCGCGATTGAACCTTCTTGGGCCAAAAGACGCGGCATTGCGCGGAGGTATTATAAATTTTTTTATTGATGGCATGGATTCAGGAGATTTGTCTATCTTTTTGGACAAGACTAATAATATTATGGTCAGAAGCGGCCTTCATTGCGCTCATGCCTGGTATAAAAAACATAAATTGGTCTCCACTGTGAGGGTATCCTTGTATTTTTACAATACAATGCAAGAGGCCGAACTTTTTAATGAAACAATAGAGAAAATCGTCAAATATTTTTAGCGGTTGTTTAGAAGAAAAATATGATCAATAGAGTCATGCTGATCCGCACTTTTAAGAATGTAGGCGCAGGAGGGCCGGTCCCGCCTCTGGGGCTGCTTTATATTGCTTCAGCTATACGTAGGGTATATAGTGATATGATAAAAATTAAACTCTTAGATACAGGGACAGGTCTTTCGATAGAAGACATTGAATACGAAATAGATAAATTTTCTCCCCAATTCATCGGTTTAAGTGCGCTAACATGTGAAGCTGATGTTATGCATAAAATCGCAGCAGTTTCAAAAAAGATAAATAAAAAAGCAATAGTGATTGCTGGAGGGCCGCATCCTACGGTAGTTTTTGATCAGGTGTTAAAAGATAATAATATAGATTATGCGGTAATCGGTGAAGGCGAAGAAACCATGACCGAGCTTATAGAGTCATTTAACACAGGTGCAGATGTTTCTAAGGTAGACGGGATTGCCTTTCGCCAACGGGGTGGTGTGGTTTTTACCAATAAGAGAGAATACATAGCTAACTTGGATAGTTTGGCTTATCCAGCATGGGAACTTGTCAATATTAAAGACTACTCAAAATATCCCAATTGGAACGGGAATCTTAAAGAGAAGTATTATATGCCTATTCTTACTTCACGAGGCTGCCCATATAAATGCATTTATTGTCATGCTACACTAGGCAAGACATTCAGGGCGCGCTCTCCTGAAAATGTTTTTTTCGAAATGGGGCATATATATCATAATTATGGTATAAGCGAGTTTCATATCTTTGATGATGTCTTTAACTTGGATATGGAACGAAGCAAGAAATTATGCAGGATTATTATAAATTCCGGATTGAAATTTAGCCTGTCTTTCCCTAATGGGCTGCGAACGGATATAATGGATGAAGAGCTGATAAATCTATTGCGAAAAGCAGGCGCCTACAAAATTAACTACGCTGTTGAAACAGCTTCCTTCTGGATACAGGAAATGATAAAAAAAGATTTTAATATGAATGCAGCCAGAAAGGTTATTAAGCAAACCGTAGATCGCGGGATCATCACCTCGGGCTATTTTATGTTTGGATTTCCGGGAGAAACGAGGCAAGATATCATGGAGACGATCGAATTTGCCAGGAATTCAGATTTAGACTTGGCCTATTTTTTTAAAGTCATGCCTTTTCCCGGGACGGAACTATATCGAAAAATAATTAAGGAAAGAGCTGAAGCAGCTAATGAATTTTCGGATTTATTTTTTTATTCAAGACAAAGGTCTTGCAGCGAACTGCATGAGGAAGAACTAAATGATCTTATCATGTTGGCCCAGAACAGATTTTATTTTAAGATCAAAAGGATCTTGCGGCTTTTACTGAAATCTCCATATAGGCTGAAAACTTTAAGGGATTTATTTGCGGTTTGGGCGCGTATCCTGCAATATTTCTGTCTTAAAAAGATGCTAAACGAGGTAAAGGATCAGAATGGATAAAAGGCGATTATTTCTTGGCATACTTGTGAAGATTTTTTCTATTTTTTTTGGTATCGTTTTATTTTTGGTATCTGCGGAATTGGCTTTAAGGATTTTCGGATACAAGAAGCCTGCGTATAGTACTATATTATTACCCGCTGCCCATGAGGCCGAGCATTTTGGATTGATATCTAATGCAGAAGGATGGATTGATGGGGTACATGTCAAGCTTAATTCTAAAGGATTGAGGGATAGGGAGTATTCTTTTAAAAAAGATAGCGGCGTTTTCAGGATATTCATTTTAGGCCGGTGCGTTGTTTTTGGGCACGGTGTTGAATCAGAAAAGGCTTATCCTAAGCGGCTGGAGTTATTGTTAAATAAAAACAATGGTCCGCAGGATAAGAGACGATATGAAGTTATTAACGGAGGAATCCCTGGGCAGGGCAGGTGGCCTACCCATGTAGAATTTTTTAAAAAAGAAGCGATAAAGTATCAACCGGATATGTTGATTTTTCAATGGGAGATAAGGCCAAGCAGATGGGATGCGGTGAGGCAGCGGCAGCCTTTCTGGGTCAATTTTTTTGCCCTAAATGTAGTTTCTAGGATGCCGAAAGGATTGTGTTTGACTTGGTTTCTCTATGAAAAACTCAAGTTTTACAAATGGCAATTTTATTGGCAAGAAATAATGAAAGAAAAGGATGGTGAGATTAATTATATAAATGAAAGATATTCCGAATCAGGGGTGGAGTGGTATGAAGATAAGCGCTCTCTCGAAGCACTTTTTAGTTTTGCTCAAGAAAATAATATTTCAGTTATGGTTATGATTCTGCCTTGGATGAATTATTTTAATCAGGACCATCCTTTCCAGCGTCTCTATTCTTTAGTTATCGATATTTGTGATAGCTATAAAATCAAAACATTGAACTTTTTTGATTATTTCAAAACGATAAATCCTAGCCAGTTATGGCTTGGGAATGACGATCGCCGCCCGAATAGATACGCGCATGAGATCATGGCTCAAGCAATCTATGAGAAACTGATCAAAGAAGGGTTCTTAAAACATCACTAATAACCATAATTTTAGATTACGCTTAAGGTCCAAAATGAAAAAAAAGTTAAATGTTTTTAAGGTAACTGTAATAGCTATATTTGCAGTTGCAGCACTTGTTTTTTCTGTTTTTGATTATGTCTGTTCAGCAGATTCAGATGTGAGCGGAAAATCAAAAAACATTATATTGTTCGGTTGGGATGGAGTTCAGCGCGAGCATCTGATGGAAATGTTGGCTAAAGGCAGGCTGCCAAACCTGCAAAAGTTAATCCAGGAAGGCGGCATAGTTAATACGGAGGTGACTACGGGTGCAACCTGTACTAAACCAGGCTGGACAGAGATACTTACAGGCTATAGCGCCCTGCGCTTGGGGATACCAGATAACAAAAACTATCGCTCAATCCCAATGGGATATACTATTTTTGAGAGACTGAAAGCATATTTCGGAAATGATGGCATTAAAACAATTTTTGTATCTGGAAAAGGAAGACATTTGGGGTGTAGAGGCGTTCACGAGATCTGTATTAACTGCCCTGTAAGACACCCGTTGACGCAGGTTGAAACCGGATGGTGGGATAGAAAATTGTATAAGGCACCGGTAAAAGGAAAAAAAGAACATTGGGTGACGAGGGAAAGCGAGCCGTACTATAATGCTACGGGATCATTTGATTTTCATGCGATAAACTTAGGTATCGCAAGAAACGTAGGCAAAAAAATAATGGAGGCTTTGGATAGGTTTCGTGGTTATCGCTTTTTTGCTTTTTTTCATTTTGACGAACCCGACAGACAGGGGCATGTCTATGGCGAGAATTCGCAGGAATACAGTCAGGCGCTGGAGGATCTTGATTCCCTGCTTGGAGCCACTGTAAGAAAGCTTAAGAAATTAGGCATATACGATAACACGGAGATTTTTGTGACGACCGACCACGGTATGGACGAAGGATTGCGCGTACATATTAATTCACCCCATACGTTTCTTGCTATAAATAATAAGAGGCTATTGCGGAGTGGAGATCGTAAAGATATTACTCCAACCATATTGGAAGCATACGGCATTAGCCAGGATTTTATAGAACCGCCCCTGAACGGCAAGTCCCTTTTTGTTACCAAAGACTACAATTTAATAATGATTTCTCTTTCCAATGTTGCGGCCGAGCATATGAGTTTATATGGGTATAAAAGAAAAACCACCCCAAATTTAGAAAAATGGGCCCGCGATGCAATCGTTTTTGAAAATACTTTTTCGCAAGCTTCGTGGACACTTCCTGTGGCCACATCGCTTTTTACTTCTTTATACCCTTATACACACGGAGTGGTGGATAGATATAAAAATAATATCTTGGATAATAATATAATGACTTTACCTGAGGTTTTGGCAGGTAAGGGGTACAGAACCGCAGCTTTTACAGGAGGGCTTGATTATGATCGCAAATTTGGCCATATGAGAGGTTTTAAAGAAATTGAGGAAGTCAAGACAGACCAGATCTGGCCTGCAAATCAAAGCAATTTTTCTGTAATATTTAATAAAGGCCTGGAATGGTTGAAAAAAGAATCAGATAGCAGATTCTTCCTCTTTTTGCATGGTTATGATGCTCATTGTCCCTTTACTCCACCGGAAAAATTCAAAGGGGTTTTTTCTTCAAAAGGAGGAAAAAACATTTGTGTTGACAATACTCTTTGTCTTAGGGGATACGAAACTCAGGAAACAGGGAAATTTGAAGCTTATTATCACAGAACGGCAAATACGGAGAAGATCATTTTAACTAAAGACGACATAGAATATCTGGAGGCTTTATATGACGAGGAAATTTTGTCCGTAGATAGTTTAGTCTCGGGTTTTTTAAGTAAGTTGGGGCCAAGAATTTTAGACAAGACCATCATCGTAATTTTTTCGGATCACGGAGAAATGTTCGCTAAACACGGCCGGTTCGGTAGGGCTGGCACCACGCGTGGGACATTATACGACGACGTGTTGCATGTACCTTTGATCATTAAAATACCAGGTCATAAGCCGGGCGTCGTAAAAGGGCTGGCGCAAATCATTGATGTAATGCCTACCTTGCTGGATATCCTAAATATATCCGTTACTCAGAAAGTCCAGGGAAAGAACTTGGTGGCATTGATAGAAAACAATGCAATAGCGAATGAGTATGTATTTGCAGGTTCAAGGTTTGGGGGGCCAGCTCATCTTTTGTACAAAACCGAGAGTTCGGACGAATCCATCAGAAGCGATAGGTTCAAATTGATACGCGAGGTTAAATTCTTGCATTTTGGAAAAGATGAAAGTAAAAAAGAAGAAACTTATGAATTATACGATTTGGCGAAAGATTCGGATGAATTGTACAACGTTATAGACAAAGAGATTGATGTCGGCAATCTCTTGAAAGAAAAGTTGAATGAGTGGAGAGAAGGATCGCTAAGATTTTTTAGCCCTCAGTCAAAAACAAAGGAGTTGCCTCGAGGTCTAATTAAGGAGTTAAAAGAAAGTGGATATTGGTGATTGTGGCGGCCTTGCCATAGAAAATTAGATCAAGTCTTTTTTTTCCTGTAAATTCGGTTATTAAAGGGCATTGGTTTTCTTAGGCGTTCTTGATTTAATATTCCGTTCTTTGATAGCGGCATGGCCTAATTGATCGCGCAGTGTTATGATTTTTGCTTGTTCGTCAAA
>JACREK010000174.1 GCA_016218275.1 Candidatus Gottesmanbacteria bacterium
GTTTACGATTTACGCTTTCCAAAGAACAGCGAGAAGCCATTACGCATCGGACAAATTGTTTTCGACCCAAATGGTGAATATGCAAATGAAAACACCCAAGACCAAGGCGGAGGACTTGCACCAACAGCAATAAAAAATGTTTGGCAAAAAAGAAGAAAAAGTCCTTAAAGAAAGAAAACAAGCAATCTCCCTTAAGATTAAACCCATAGTCGCAAGGCAGCTGGGAATAGATGAAGAAAGAATTGTTCCTACTGCTAAAATTGTTGAGGATTTAGGCGCAGATTCCTTGGATGCAATAGAAATTGTCATGGCCCTAGAGGAAGCATTTAATATTGAAATCCTTGACGAAGACCAAGAAAAGATGAAGACTGTAGAAGATATCGTTGTGTATCTAGTAGAGAGGATTAAAGTATGATAAAACTCTTAATCGTAGATGATGAAAAAGGTTTATGTGAATATTTAAAAGATTTTTTTAAACCGCGTGGCTATAGTGTCTTTATTGCTACCAATGGCCAGGATGCTTTATCCACCATTAAAAAAGAAAATCCCGAATTAGTCCTTTTAGACATCAACATGCCAGATATGGATGGTTTGGAGGTTTTAAGGCAAATCAAAAAAATATCAACGCAGACCAAAGTGATTATGGTTACGGTTAGTGACGATTTAGATACCAGAGAAAAAGCGAAGAATTTGGGCGCAGATGAATTTGTCAAAAAACCTTTTACTACAGATTATCTTGAAGATGTAGTAATCTTAAAGGTAAGCGAGATGACCAAAGAGAAAGAACCCGCCAATTTGCTTATCGTTGATGATGAAGATGAAGCACGTGAACGTTTGAATAGAATCCTAAATAGACGTTTTGAATGCAATATCTTTGAGGCAGCTAATGGAGAAGAAGCGCTTAATTTGCTCAGGACTAAAAAAATCGATTTAGTATTTCTGGATATTAGAATGCCGGGAATAAGCGGTATGGAGATAATAAAAGAGAAAAAGAAACTAAGTTATAAACCTACTATTTGGGTAGTTACCGGTTTTGACAGTGAAGAGATAGCCCACAAGGTCATCGAAGAGGGAGCAGATGATTATATACCTAAACCATTTTTTCTTCGGGTTCTTGATAGCAAGGTAAGGAATTTTCTTGCTCAGATTGGCAAATATAAACCTAAAGGTAACGCGGATTCTGAAAAATGAGGCAGCGAGATTCTTTTTTAGAAATATTTTCAAACCAATGAGGAGTAGAGCTTTCAAAAGAAACCCCATCCCCCTTCCCCAATTTGTATTTATCCTTACCTATATAACAGGCAATTTTACCTTTAAGACAATAAACATACTTTTCAAATTTCAAAATCTTATAGTCCTCTAATACCTCTGTATTCCAATTTAAACTTTTGAGGATTTGTTTTATCTGTTCAGATTTTTCTAAGGTCAAGTTTAACTCTAGATCTTGTTCTAAACGAGTTTTTCCTTGCGGTTTTAAAACCAACTCCTGCGCCATAAAATTGCGGTTCTGGCGGATCAATAAATCTGCATAGACCTTTTCATTAAAGACATATCTGCCCAAGCGCTTATTTCTTTTTATCAAATCTACAGGTCTGGTTTCCTCTTCAGTGTCTTTTTTTAATTCGCTGAGAGTCACACCTAAAGCAGTGCTTATCTGATGAAGAGAAGAGCCCTTGCCATCAGTATCACCCGCCTCAATTCTTTGCAGCGTCCTGTAGGTTATCGCGCCTTCTTTAAAGTCATTCGTAATTAACCGATGCAGTTCTTTAAGGCTTAACCCCTTTTCTTGCCTGATGTTTTTTATCTTCTCGTGAAGTCTCATCTCATTTGCCTCCCTTATAAATCTTATACCAAAAATATGATTTTGTCAAGAGAAAAATGCGACACGAAATAAAATATTTATTACTTTTTATGTCGTAGACAGTAAATCTGTATAATTAAAATGATATAATCTATTGTAAATAAAGAAGTTAAGTATTATAGATTAAGTAGGACATAAATATATGATTTTATCTTGACAGGTGTCGTATCATATGTTATACTTTAGACACAAGGGATAGGGAGGCAAAATGGGA
>JACREK010000180.1 GCA_016218275.1 Candidatus Gottesmanbacteria bacterium
AGGTGGGTCAGAAAACGTACATATTGACAAAATGTACATTATGTAATATATTATCTTTATATGAATATCGTACCTGTTACCGATCTAAGGAATAATATATCTGTTTACTTAAATAAGGTGGTTTATACCGGTGAGGATATCCTCATAAAAAAAGGTAAAACCATCGTGGCTAAGATTACTAGAGTTGAAAATCCCTCTTCTTCTCTACTTGATCTTGCGGGACTCATAACTGATAAAGAAAGTAAGAAAGTTAAGACTAATCTTAAAAAGATTAAGAATCTCGACTATGATCCTCTTAGATACTTCAATCCTGATTGATTTACTGGCAAATAAAAAACAGGCAGTTCGGCTTATCTCTAAATACAAAGAATTGCCTACGGGTATAAGTGTCATTACTCTGGCAGAGTTGGAGGTAGGATTTTTGTGTCTTAAAACTGATAGACAGAAAAAAGCCAGGGAGAAATTATTTGAACTTATAAAAAGTGGTGTCTTGGAGGTGTTTGAAATTACAGCCAAAATTGCTCTGGAATATGCTAATTTGCAGGCAAGATTAATCAAAGTCGGCAAACCTATATCCGGTTTTGACGGATTAGTCGCAGCGACTGCTAACTTTTACAATGCAACGTTTTTGACTTCAGATTCTGGATTCAGTCGGATAAAAAACCTCAAAATAGTAACAACATAACTAAATTTTGCTATGCGTACTGGCATTACCACCATGACTTTGGACTGGGGCCAGTGTCCGGCGTGGTTATTCCAAAGAATGACCCGCCTTGGGCGGGTAAATTAAATTAACGATCTGATTATTTTGCGTAACCATATTATGTCTTACCACAATCATAGTCTTTCTGTCAAAACGAACAATATTTTTACACCCTAAATAATATAATCTGCTTTACAAATAACAACCTATAGTATATAATCCATATTCATGCAAAGAGCTTTATTACCTAGAATAGTGGGATTGTTATTTATTGCCAGTAATCTAGCCGGTTGTGGAATTATAGAAGGAGGACGTGTTTGTAGATTTGGAGAATATGTCCTTTATAAACCTACCACAAATCAAGAATTGTCTTCTGGCCTTCCAGAAACTCATGGCGTAGTTTTTGTCTGGACTGAAGATAATCTACTAAAAGGTAGAGACAGACAGGGACAATTTAGTCCTATAGAATTTGACGATAAAAATCCTGCTAATCTTGTATTCGAAACACCATCTGGGATAGAATCATTTACCGCAAGTATGATACCTGATGATGGAGCACAAGTAGTATATCGTTGCAAGGAAATTAAGTAGATTAACGACAATTTATTAATTGAGCTATTTTTCTGTTTTTGACACCATAGCTAATACCCAATAAAACAACACCCAGATTGAAATAGAAATAGGATTGAAACTGGAAAAAACAAGAAAACTGAAAATTGAGGCAATTAAATTCCAGTCTTTATTTTTCCCCGATTTTATATATTCCCAGATTATTCCTCCCAAAAACCCGATAAAACTTATTACACCAAATACACCACTCCAAAGCCATAAATCTAAAAATAGGGAATGTGCTCTGTCAATTACTAAACCTTTCATTCCTAGATCCTTTCCGGAAACAAAATTATTTAATACACCTTCTATATTGTCTACTCCATATCCAGATAATGGACGGGCAATTATTGCATTGACGGCCATTTTCCAAATTCCTAATCTATTATCCTGTAAAGAAATCCGTAAACCTCTCCAATTATATGTGAAAAAGATTGTACTAATAATAATTAGACCAAAAACAGCGGTTTGAATTATAGTTATTTTATGAGATTTTACTCGTCCGATGAGAGAAACAGCTATGGCTACCCCTAAAGCCACTGCCGCCGATCTAGATTCTGTTAAATAAACACCTATCAATGCCAATATCCCAGCAAACCACCACCTTTTATTTAACAACAAAGGAAAAACTAAAACCAAATATCCTCCAAAAGCATTCGGTTCGCCAAAACTTCCCCCGACTCTTGCCCAACCAACAAATCTTTCCCAAATACCTATTCCGACTAATATTACCGTGCTTAAACCTAATCCTTGGAAAGATAAGGGGAATAATTCTTTTTTATTTCCTCGCAACCCTAAGAAAAAAATCCATAACTGAAAAAAGAAGAACCATCCTTGTTTTCTAAAGACACTTCCAAGTAGACTTACTTCTTTACCTTGAAATGAAGTAAATAGCATTATCAAGATAAATATCCAACCCATTTTTACTGCAGGTGATTTAATTGATAATAAATTTCGCCATTCTCCAGTTAGAAGAAACCAAAGAAGATAAGCTAACCACCAAATCTGCCAAAAAATAAATTTACTGATTTCGTATCCCTGAGGAACGGCTGAATATTTTACTAGCGGAAGTATTAAAAATAATATCCAGATCCACCAAATTAAAAACATCTTTCTTGACTTTTGGATGAATGTATTTAAGAATGAAAACATATGATGTTTAAAAAGGATCTACACATTCCTCGCCTCAATAAAAAAACTGTTCTTTCTATTATTATCCTTACTTTACTTCTTTTGACAATACCTTTAACATTTCTTGCTATCCAAAAAGCAAATTTTGATATCCGTAAACGAGCACAATCGTCAACAACTTCTCCTATAACTACTCCGCCAGGAGATCCAAAAGTCACCTGCACGGTTGCTGCTTTTGCTGATGATTCGCGCAACGCTCCGCCAGTATATTATGAAATAACTCCAATTACTAATGTAGAACCGGGTCAAACAATCGTCTGGGGAATAGGTTTTACTAATCCTTCCAACTTCGATTTCAACTTCGTTAAAAATTTTATTTTCTTGGGAACTTATCAGAAATTTTTAGATAGTAGTAGCTTTGAGTGTCCTTATGATATTAATTCAAAGTCGCTTGTGTGTACCCATGGACTTTTCCTTCATGGTGGATCCTCGTCTATGGCGATCCGAACGCAATTTCTCGGCATCACTCCTATCCCTATTGAAACTTTAGCTGCTTCTTTCACTAATATCGGTACCACTGGAGCTTGTAGTTATTCTCTCAATCAAACCCCCATCAATCCTTAACGATATCTTCTGGAAGGGATATAATACTTTTGCTATGCGTACTGGCATTACCACCATGACGCTGGACTGGGGCCAGTGTCCGGCGTGGTTATTCCAAAGAATGACCCGCCTTGGACGGGTAATTGCTCTGGCCATAATCTCTGAATTTGGAAGTCAAGAATTCATCCGCCGACTTGCCGATCCAGTTTGGTTTCAAAGTTTGGGGACTCTGATGGCTTTTGACTGGAATGCTTCAGGTCTAACAGTAGTTGCCATGGCAGCGCTTAAGGAAGCACTGCGTGGACTGGAATATGATGCCGATTTATTTATCTGCGGCGGTAAAGGCAAAACCAGCAGAAAAACTCCGGAACAGATTACTTCTTGGTCTTGGACTATCGGTTTTGACCAGAAAACTTCTGATCGCCTCGTTTATACCAGCAAAGCTTCCGCAAAAGTTGATTCAGCTCTCATTCAGGACGGATTTACTCTTTACCACCATAATTTTATCTTTAACAAAAAAGGTCAGTGGGCAGTAGTGCAGCAGGGAATGAATACTTTAATTGGCAGGGCCCGCAGATATCATTGGTTGGGAGATAATGTAAAAAATTTTATCGAAGAGCCCCACACTGGTATTGCAACACAAGCAAAACTACCGACGGTTCTAGACCTAACTAATAAAATTAGTAAGAAGAATAAAGAAGTGACTCTTGAGCTTGTGAAACATGAAAAAAGTCTTTACCGAGACTTAAAAATTCTTTCTCAAAATTCACCTGGAAGGAGTCCGTTCGGCCACCTTCTAGGTGTTAACAAATCGAGGCTTCTAGAAAGCGCCAAAGACACCTCCGAGGTGGCCCAAAGGGACTCCTCGGATGGTGGAGGAATTAGTAAAGAGCACCATCAATTTAAAATCCTCTCTCTTCCCGGTATCGAATTCCATCACCACCCAGTGGAAAATGAATTTCTCCATCCGCAACTGCGAAAAACAATTGATAAAGTGGTGGTGGCAAGACCAAATAGTTTTGAAAGCCTTCTGATGACTCCGGGTGTTGGTGGAAGAACAATAAGAGCTTTATCTCTTGTATCTGAAGTTATTTATGGAGCCAAACCATCATATGAAGATCCCGCCCGCTATTCATTTTCCTTCGGCGGCAAAGACGGCACTCCCTATCCAGTGGATCGGACTACCTACGATAAAACTCTAAGCGTTTTAGAAAACGCAGTCAGGAAAAGTAATTTATTTTTGAAAGAAAAAAATTCTACTCTGCAAAAGATTGAAGACTTGCAGAAACGATTAATAGCTTAAATTTGTTGAACGATATTGACAAACGTTGAACAAAATGTTATTATGTTAGGAATATGCAAACAAATATTGTCACCATTTCTGATAAATGGCAGGTAGTTATACCCAAATACGTCAGGAAAAAACTCCAGATCAAGCCGAAAGATAAGGTCTTGGTATATCCGGTGGGCTCTCAAAAAATAGTCGTTGATACCGCTATAGATAATATTAGCAGGCAGACTGATGAATTATTTGGGAAATATCCATCCGATGATCTGTATTACAGCGTATTGGCAATGACCAGAGGCAAATGGCAGGAAGACTGGCAAAGTTTAAAAAAGAAAAGGAGAAAGATTGAACTTGCCGCCTCTAAGAGAAGAAAACAACCGTGGTAATTCTGGATACATCCATTATCATCGATCATCTGCGGCAAAAGCAAAAGAAAGAAACCCTTCTGGAAAAAATTGCCAAAAAAGAGAAAAGGGATAATCTTGCTGTCTCCATTATCTCCATACAGGAACTTTATGAAGGAAAAAGTACCGCGGATAAACAAAAAGAGGAATACCTTTTATCTACCATCAGTCCTTTGACCATTCTCCCCTACACTTATGAGATAGCACAACTGGCTGGGATAATCGCTCGTGATAAAACTTCCCCGACAGAGTTGGCGGATGCGGCTATTTCCGCAACTGCCATAATTAACAATGCTCCTCTTTTTACTCTGGATAGAAAAGATTTTGGCAATATTGAAAAACTAAAATTCTATCAGCTTTAGAAAACGCAGTCAGAAAAAGTAACCTTTGGTTAAAAGAGAAAGAAACAACGTTAATAAAAATTAATCGTATGTATCAAACGATACGTAATCACCAATTAAGTCTAAAACAATAGTTTGAAGACTGAGGTTGCGTGCAGGTTGGGGCTGTGGACTCTACACTGAATTCCTCAAATAGGCCCTAAGTACTTACTCTTGCGAGTGTTCCCTTTCAGAAATCAACTTCAGTCTCTTTATTATCTCATAATTCTACTAATGTTGCTTTTACTTGACTGATAATTTTTCTTTCAAACTTAAAAAGCTAAAAAACTGGAAAAAATTACTGGAATCAAAATCATTACTCCAAAAGAGGCAGTTCGTATCCTTCATCTTTAAATATTAGGCATCTTGTAACGTTTATAGCTTTAAAGTAATATAACTCTATGGCGATACCTTTTTCTTCTCCTAAGTGGCGAAATATAACAATTTCCGGGCGGGCTGCCAGCGGG
>JACREK010000020.1 GCA_016218275.1 Candidatus Gottesmanbacteria bacterium
CAGTCTCTCATATGTCTTTCGCTTCTGACTTCCCTGCACCACAAAAGTTTGTTTAGAATCAAATCTTCGGCAGAAATTACGGCTATCCTCTGCTTCATTATACGGACGGTTTTACTCCTTACGAACTTGCCTTTTTCAAATTCGTCATTTTTGGCTATCCAAAAATCTAATTTTATACCGCTTTCTAAATGAAAAATATTAAATTGTGATGCTCTACTGATCGCATCTTTGATATCAGTTACGGAATAATCGTAATCTTTATTTAACTCTGCCAGTACTTTTAAGATTTCAGCCATAGATTCCTTTGGAATTTCCAAAATAAAATCTATATCGTGGGTAGACCTGGGATAACCGTAATACGAAACTGCAAAACTGCCTGTCAACAGATATGGAATTTTGTTTTTTGCAAGGAGGCGGGCTATCTCGACTAAAATATCTCTTTCACCCATATAAGATATTATACTAGAAGTCATCTCAAAACCTATTCTTCGAGTCCCTCGACTTCGCTCGGGATAAACTCCAGCGAGAAGTTCTCACTACGTTCGAACAATACAGTTTTTCGAGGTTTTGAGATAGGTTCTAGTCTTTCCCGGAGTTTGCGAAGAATAGCTTTCTTGGTGGCTTTTTTCCCTAATTGTTCTTTGATATTAATCATGGCAAGAGTCCGGGTTAATTCTGATAATTGAATAGCCTGTTCTAACCGTTCTTCTCCAGACATCTTACGGAGAATTTGCAATTGATTCATAGTGCGTAATGATAGTATCACATCTTCTCTACCGTCTCAATGCCGAGAAGGTGGAGACCTTGTTTTATGATTTTGGCGGTGGTGGAGGTGAGTGTTAAACGAAACTGCTTTACTGTTTCCTCCACCTCGGAGGAGTCCCGTTCGACTCGCTTCGCTCGCTCAGGGCCACCATCCGAGGTGTCTTTGGCGTTTACCTGTTTTTTGTTGTCTGAAGTCTCTCGTCTGTTGCCTGGATTTAATATCGAGTGTTTGCTGTAAAATAGATTGTATTTTTGTGCCAGATCAAAAAGGAATGAGCAGATGAGGTTGGGCGAAAGAGTGCGGGCAGCCTCTGTAACTACTTCGGGAAAACGATAGAGGGTACGGAGAAGAGAAAGTTCTTCTGGATTAAAACGCTTTACTGATTCCTCCACCTCGACAATTCCTCCACCCCAGGGGTGGTGTTGCGCCTGCGGCACACCCCTGGGGTGTTCCCTTGCCGAGGTGTCTTTATCGCCTGCTTTGCGAAGGACTGATCTACATCTGGCATAGGTATACATCAGGTACGGCCCGCTGTCGCCTTCCAGGCTCACGCTTTTTTCAAGATCAAAAGCCACATTCATCTCTGGACTTGTTTTCAACACCGAATATTTTACGGCTCCAATTGTTGTCTTTTCCAAGATGTCCGCAATTTCTTGTTTCACGAAGCTTCCCTCTTTTATCAAATCTTTTAATAAATCCTTCACATCGTCTAATAACTTATCGATGGTCACTACTTCTCCAGTTCTTGAAGAAATTTTACGGCCGACAAGATTTACCATCCCCATCGAAAGGTGATATTCCCTACCCGTAAATTTAGGATCGATAAGCTCAATAGCTTTGATGATTACTTTGAAATAATCGGCTTGTTCATTGGCAACCACATGGATACACTTATCGAAAGGAAAATCGGCAAACTGCCGAGGCGCCAAACACATATCTTTTCCTTCGTATGTTGGATTCCCGTCTTTAGTGACAAATACTCTAGTATGCAGACCATATTTTTTACCAGGGAACACAATTGCCCCGTCGCTTTCCTCAAAGACTTTCCCTACATTCTTCAAAATAATTTCTTTTCCGCAATCTGCCACCTCTGATTCAAAGTAAAGCTTGTCGAATTTGGTATAGAACCGTTTGTAAAATTCGTTATAATAATCCAGACTCCACTCCCTTGTTCTCTCATAAACAGGCCATATGCTTGGATCTTTCTGATAAAGCTTCAGATTTATTCCATCGATTTCAGATTTTTCTTCCCCATAATACTTATTACCCTCTACATACCCCTGACTTAAAAAATGGGCTTTTTCAGTTAAGCTCAATTCTTCAGCCTTATCCCAAGCCATTTTTTTCTCAGCTAATAACTTCTTGGTTCCCCAAATCGCCTTAGCCACATGAGGACCGATATCGCCTTGGTAATTTGCCCTGAAAACTTCTGCGCCAGTCGTACTTAGAATCCTGGATAGAGCCTCACCGGTAATCAAAGTCCGCATGTGACCGATATGAAGTTCCTTATGCGTATTTGGGTGGGCAAACTCAACCATAATCTTTTTACTCTCAAGATAGCTTGATATGACGCCATTTTCCTTATTTAGCAGTTCAGTGAGAAGAGTGATAAGATAGTCTTTCCGGATTGTCAGGTTGATGAAACCCGACCCCGCAACTTCTGCCTTTTCCAGGATTTTGGCAACTGTTTTCGGATCTATTTTGGTTATATCAGAAGACTTTTTCTTACCCTGAAGCGATAAACTATCAGTTACTGATGATGTCGATTGATGTTGTATGATATACTTATTCAGTTCTTCTGCCAGCTTTTTGGCTAACTCAACCGGTTTCATTTTCAGCCTTCCAGCCATAACCATTGCCACATTAGTCGAATAATCCCCATAGTTTTCGTTTGCCGGATGTTCTATTTTCACGTCTTCAAACTTTACTTTGCCTTTTCCTACTATCTCTTCCAGCGCCAGAAGAATAATCAGCCTTAGTCTGTAAGATAAAGAATCAGTATCTTCATGAAAGAAAGCACTCAATGGTGAA
>JACREK010000175.1 GCA_016218275.1 Candidatus Gottesmanbacteria bacterium
ACATCTTGTTGTCATTCCGACCAAGCGAAGCGCGTGGAGGAATCTCTCGCGCATGCGAGAAATTCTCAGATAAACTGAGAGATCCCTCGACGGAGTTTACACTGAGCTTGTCGAATGTGCTCGGGATGACAGCTGGATACCTCACAGCTCTGCTGCGGGGTAATTCATTTCCCTGATCTTATCCCGTATTTCTGCCGCCAGCTCAAAATTTAAAATATCGGCGGCATTTCTCATTTCTCTTGCCAATTTTTTGATAAGTCTCCCTTTATCCAAAGGCGTCAATTGATTGGAATCTATCTGAAGCAAATCCCGATATTTTACTCTTTTTCTTTCATCAAGAAAATTAAAAATATTCTTATCTTCTTTTTTTATAACCAGTTTTTCTCTTATGGGTTTAACTATATTCCGCGGTTCCCAATGATGTTTTTTATTATATCTTATTTGCACTCTGCGTCTTCTTTCGATTTCCTCAATTGCCTTTTTCATCGATGCTGTTATTTTGTCAGCATACATTACTACGCTTCCCTTTATGTGTCGGGCGGCTCTTCCCATCGTTTGTACTAAAGAAGTAGTGCTTCGCAGAAAGCCTTCCTTGTCAGCATCGAGAATAGCAACCAGTGATACTTCCGGAAGATCAAGACCTTCCCGAAGAAGATTTATGCCTATCAAGACATCGTATTTTCCTCCTCTTAAATCATCGAGAATGTCGCTTCTTTCCAAAGTTTCCACATCGGAGTGCAAATAATGGACATTGAGGTATTTTTTTTCGTTAAGATAGACAGATAAATCCTCTGCCATCCGTTTGGTTAAAGTGGTTACCAATACCCGCTCGCCTTTCTTTTTGCGGGCAATAATTTCTTTTACCAAATCCTCTATCTGCCCAATTGTCGGCCGGATGCTAATTTTCGGATCGGTAATCCCTGTCGGCCTGACTAATTGCTCTACTATTCCGTTATTGTCATCCCGAACCCGCCAGCTGGCGGGTCGAGGGATCTCTCGATTTGTTCGAGCTCGCATTCGTGAGAGATCCTTCGACTTTCCTTCGACAAGCTCAGGATCGCTCAGGATGACTTTGGCAACAGATTTCTTTGCCAAAGTCATTTCCCATTCATCAGGCGTGGCTGAAACATATATAGTTTGGAGAGTTCTCTGCATAAATTCAACAAAAGTCAAAGGGCGATTATCAAGAGCCGACGGCAATCTAAAACCAAAATCAATCAGCGTCTGTTTACGGCTTCTGTCTCCGTTATACATGCCGCGAATCTGCGGTATGGTCATATGCGATTCATCAATTACCAACAGCCAATCGTTTCCGTAAGGCTGCCTGTAATAATCAAGAAGCGTATAAGGCGCCTCCCCCGGCTTGCGGCCGTCAAAATAGCGCGAATAATTTTCTATACCGTTTACATATCCCGTTTCCGCAATCATCTCCAGGTCATAGTTCACTTTTTTGGCCAGTCTATGTGCTTCCAATTCTTTTCCCTCTGACTTTAGTTGTTTAAGCCGCAAAGAAAGCTCAATTCGGATTCTGGCAAATATTTCCGTCTGTTTTGTTTGATCTGAAATAAAATGTTTGGCAGGATAGACAAATATCTTTTCCTCTTTCTGGAGAACGCTGCCGTCAAGCACATCCAGTCTTTTTATATTTTCAATTCTATCTTCGGGAATAGTGATTCTTATTGCCGTATCTTCGTAAGCGGGATAGATATCTATTATTTCTCCCCGAATGCGAAAAGTTCCCCGCTTAAACTGATAGAGACTGCGCATGTATTGTAAATCCACCAGTCTTTTGATGATTGAATCCCGGGAAATTTTCATTCCCGTTTTTGCCTCCAGGACAAATTGACCGAATCCCTCCGGAGAGCCGATGTTGTAAATACAAGAAACGGATGCAACCACGATTACATCCCGTCTGGTCAGTAAATTTGCGGTTGCCGAAAGTCTGAGCTTATCTATTTCCTCATTTATTTCTGTCACTTTTTCTATATATGTATCTGTCTGGGGTATATATGCCTCCGGCTGGTAAAAATCGTAATATGAGACAAAATAACAGACGCTGTTGTTTGGGAAAAAATCCCTGAATTCCTGATAAAGTTGAGCAGCCAGCGTCTTATTGTGAGAGATTATCAAGGTCGGCTTTTGGACTTTCTCAATCACGTTGGCAATGGTGTAGGTTTTGCCGCTTCCGGTCACTCCTAAAAGTACCTGATGAGGAAATCCTTTTGCCAAGCCGCGGCTTAACTTTTTGATTGCCTGCGGTTGGTCACCTGTAGGTTTGAAAGGTGATTTTAATTGGAATTGCATAATTCGGTTGGGATCCCGAAACAAGTTCGGGATGACACTATAAGTGTCATTTTACCACAGTTTGATTGTCTTGACATTCGGATATTTTTTGTTTATCGTAATTATAACAATTATAGATTTTATAACAATTATAAATTTTATTCGGATAATTTAAGCATATGGCCGCAGTTTTATATAATCGGGAAAGGCAGGTTTTGGAATTTATCACCCAATACATCCAGCGTCATGGGTATGCTCCGACTCTATCCGAAATTGCGGAAAGTATGGGAGTCAACGCAGTTTCTACCATCCATGAACATCTGGAAAGACTGGTGCAGAAAGGTTTCATAAAAAAGACGGCCGGATTTGAGAGAGGACTGGAGATTGTTGTAAATAAAGTCAGATTTAACGAAAATGAGACGGCGGTGGAATTGCCGGTTCTGGGATTCATAGCCGCGGGTGCTCCTCTGGAACCTCATACGGACCCAAATTTCTATATGCCGGTGCCTGCCGGTCTTTTGAGCAATAAAAAGCCGGGATTTATACTTCAGGTAAAAGGAAGTTCAATGATAGACGAGGGAATACTCGATGGGGATTATGTTGTCATCCAGCACCAGCAGGATGCTCAAAACGGAGATATAGTCGTTGCTATCCTTCCCAACGGTTTGGCAACACTGAAAAGAATAATTTTTGAAAAGGAAAGAATAAGGCTGGAGCCGGCAAACTCCAGCATGTCGCCTATTTACACCACCCATGTAAAAATACAGGGACGGGTGGTGGCGGTTTTCCGAAAGTACAGTTGATTTGTCATTGCGAGGAGCACATTCGACAAGCTCAGTGTAAACTCCGCGACGTGGCAATCTCTTGCGGATGCAAGCCCGAATGACTCGGGAGATCCCTCGACAAGCTCGGGATGACTTGAGAGTCATTTCGCATTCAGAAGTACTTCAATGCCGGGGAGAGTCCCTTTTTCCAAAAAGGAAAGCATGGCGCTGCCGCCTGAGGATACGTGTGAGATTTTTGCGAGATATTTTTGCTGTTTTATGCTGGTTAAAGTATCTCCTCCCCCGACAATGGTATGAGCTTTGCTTTCGGCAATGGACTTCAAAATTGTATCTGTCCCTTTTGTAAACCTCGGATCCTCATATAATCCCATCGGACCGTTCCATATGATTGTCTTTGCTTCTTTTATCAATTCCGAATAGTGCTTTTGAGTTTTTGGTCCAATATCATAAATGACTACATTATGAGGAACTTTATTGTAGGGAACCACTTTCGGACGCAGTTTTATGTCTCTATCTGATATCACTACATCCAGAGGCAGTATCAAAGCCGAATGTTTTCTGGTAGTCTTCCAAAATACAACCCGCGCCATCTCCACCATTTCATAATCGACCAAGCTTCTTCCCATACCAAATCCCCAAGCAGCCAAAAAAGTGTTGGCAATAGCACCACCTAGAGCCACCGTATCCGCTATATCCAAAAGTCTTTCGATGACGGAAATTTTTTCCGGAGTCTTTGCCCCGCCTATTATCAGCAAAAACGGCCGCTTGGGTTTTTCCATGGCATCAGAAATCATTTTCACTTCCTTATCCATCAAAAGTCCGGCAAAGGAGGGTAAAAATTCTGCGATACCTACTATTGAAGCATGGACCCGGTGTGCTGTGCCGAAAGCATCGTTGACGAAGAAATCTGCCATTGTTGAAAGATGCTTGGCAAAATCACGGTCATTTTCTTCTTCACCCGGAAAGAAGCGTATATTTTCCAGAAGTGTCAATTCATCATTTTTTAGTTTGGAAATTTTTTCCACAACCTTTTTATCCCAAAAATGGTCAATTAAATTTACTTTACATTTAAGCAGCTCCCCAACTCTTCTGGCAACCGGTTTGAGAGATAAAGCCAAATCAACACCATGAGGTCTGCCCAGATGGGAAGCCAAAATGATTTTTGCCTTTTTTTTGAGCAAATATTTTATTGTCGGCAAGGCTTCTACTATGCGCGTATCATTGGCAATTTTTCCGTCATGAAGGGATATATTAAAATCAACGGTCAAAAATACTTTTTTGCCGGCCAAATCTGGAATATCGTAAATTGTTTTTTTTCTCATATTAATTCCTCCACCATCCGAGGAGTTCCATTCGACTCACTTCGTTCGCTCAGGATCACCTCGGAGGTGTCTTAAGTTCTCCCTATAAACTCAACCATATCTACCAGCCGGCTGGTATAGCCCCATTCGTTATCATACCAGGCGTAGACATTTACTAAATTTCCTGCGGTAACTGCCGTAAGAAAGGGATCTACTATGGCAGAATGCGGATTGCCCGTATAATCCTTGGATACCAATTCTTCATTTGCTACGGAAAGAATTCCAGCCAAATTTGTTTTTGAGGCCTGGGTGAATGCATTATTCACCATTTCTTTGCTAACCTTTTTGTTTACGGTAACAGTCAGATTTATCAGCGATACCGTAAGAAGAGGAACCCTGATAGCCTGGCATATAATTTTACCGGAAAGCTCCGGAAATAATTTTCCTATATCTTTGGCAGAACCGGTTGATGCAGGAATCATTGAAGCAATAGAAGCCCGGCGCAGACGAACTTCTTTTTTATGGGAATTATCAAGGAGATTTTGGGAATCCGTTACCGCGGGAGTTGTCGTCATAAAACCATGTTTGACTCTAAAATTATCATGCAATACCTTTAAAGTGGTAGCGAGAGCGTTGGTGGTGCATGAAGAATTGGATATGATTTTGTCGACTTTAGGGTCAAATTCTTTATTATTTACACCCAAAACATAAGTTTTAGTGACATCTTTGGCAGGCGCTGACAAAACCACAAATTTCACTCCCGGCCTTAAATGTCCCAAAAGGAGCGCAGTTTCCCGGAATTTGCCTGTGGCATCAATCACTATATCCACACCACTTTTATCCCAAGGGATATCGACGGGATTGTCGACATTAAATATGTCAACTTTTTGCTTGTCAATTTTGAGTAAATTGTCACTGCTTTCGACAATATTGGGAATAGTTCCATAAGTAGAATCGTATTTCAAAAGATAGGCATGGGAAGAAGTTGAAGCCCGGCTGTTTATGGCGGCAAGTTGCAAATTTTTCCTGGTTAATATAATTCTTGAGGCAATCCTTCCTATCCTTCCAAAACCGTTAATTCCGATATTTAGTATTTTCATAATTCCTCCCTTCGCTTCGCTCAGGGTAAACCCTTCGTCCGCCGTAGTCCCGATTAAATCGGGACGAAGGCGGATTATTGTTTCCCTTTATTTTTATTAATAACTCTTTTTTCTTTTTTCACTATTTTGCCTTTCCGATTTAGTTTATAAACAATTACTTCTCCTGTTGCCAACTCTATTTCCTCTACCTCCTGATGGGATAAACCTTCCAGATGTTTAATAAGCGCCCGATGGGTATTGCCATGGGCAACGATTAATACATTTTGTCCCGCAATAA
>JACREK010000176.1 GCA_016218275.1 Candidatus Gottesmanbacteria bacterium
CTTGCCATGTCTTTATCGGTAAAGTCTGAAGGATTATCTTCAGGAGGCTTTTTGCTGATAATATCTGTGTATGGCAGGAGAATTCCTGCGCTTAAAGATACCAGTGATGTTGATAAAAAACCTCTGCGGTTTAGCATTGCTGTATCCTCCTTTTATATTTTGAGACTGATGGTAACACAGGCAAGCGACAGCCTTATGTCGGTGAGGATTATGACAATTTATGACAGGTGATAATACGAAAACTACTAGCGGGAGAAGTCCCATTAGTCATCTGCTCACTATGCGTATGGCGCTTTGGAGCGCCCCAATCGTTCATCTGCACGTTCTGTCACGGCCTGGAATACGGTGTCTAATTCTAAAAATATCCCCCAAAACTCTGCGTCTATCAGCTTGGCAAAATGCCGGATAGCAAGTTCCTCAAGTTCATGAATGCGCTTTCCTTTCCAGAGGGTATCGGCGAGCGCAACAAGAAGGTCTTCTACTGTCAGGTTTTGCTGCTTCCATGCAGCATGGGTAACACAAAATATAGCCAGTTTCGGTTCAACTCCATTTCGGATTAGCAGGTCATAACCGGTCTGCTCGTGCCTATTGCCATGTCCGGTTATTTCGTCTGGATAAACTATCTTCCCTACATCATGAAGGGCAGCGCCAATCAAAACCTGCCGCGCATCAACATATTGCCGTAAATTAGGCGAAAGCCCGTCTATAATCTGAGCTGCCGCTTCTGCTACAAGGCAGTGATGTTGTAAAAGTAATGGCGGGGCGCCAAGCTGATTGAGAAGTTTTAACGCATCTTCAGGAGTTTGGAGATTTATCGTTGACACTATCTTACACCTTAAGGGATAGAAAAAAATCAGACACCTTTTCCTTTTCGGAATGAGGGGTAAATTGTGAAATGTAGGAAATGTTGCATGGCTTTATGCCAAGAACATCAGGGAAAATAAATCTATCCCATTTTCTCGCTCATACACAATTCTATTTTTTCTCTAACAACAGATATTTTCCTTTCCCAAAAATTATAAAGCAGATTAAACTCAGTCCCTATATGGGGAACTCCAAAAACTTTTATATCGTTATATGTTGCGAAGTATATTCCATATTCTTTAGGATTTTTATAATCTGTTTCTATACATTCGACTTTCCTATCAATTAGTTCCAATTCTTTTTTTAAAAATTTAAAAGCATCTCCACCTTGTGCCAAGATAATTTTGGGTTGTACTAATTCTATTTCCTGTATTAAAAATTTATCAGCAACGTTTTTTCTTATATTTTTCCAATTCTTGAGAACTTTTATTTTATTTGCATTACCTTTCGGCGCGAAATGACATAAATCAGTAATATAAAATTTTTGAAGTATTTTGGTATCCAATTTTTTTTCTTCGCTAAATTCCTTTTCCTCGCTAAAAAGGAAGCAGAGCCTTTTCCAAAGGAAATGATCTGCTTGAATACTCTTGTTTGATGTTTCTCCAAACTCATAAACTGTTTGGTAATCATTTTCTTGTATATGTGGCTCTAATCCAACTATCATCACTTCTTTTGGCTCAAACTCGCCTATCCAAGCGGGGAAATCAAAAGACCACCTGTTAATTTTTTTATAGTCATCTTCCCTTAATAGACCTTCTTCAACAAACTTTTCCATCTGTGCGTTGGTAGCACTTTGACCTTCACCACCTTTTTTTAGTTTATCTGCCATTATTCTATTTTCTTCTGAGAGGAGTTCCTTGGTAATGACTTTGCCATATTTTTCATATAAAAAAGTCCGCAGTTTGTTCATTTCTTTATTGCACTCCCGATATTCATAGAGAAACAGATTTGCTTATACTCATAAATACTGTCAATCATACACCTTCCCGCCGACAGCCTTATGTCGCTTGTGTTTATAAAAAACCACTTATAAAATCCTAACAGGTTGCGGAAAAAGGTCAAATTGAGCCCAAAAGTTGTCATTCCCGCGAAAGCGGGAATCCATAACATATTGATTTTACAAAGACTGGATTCCCGATAAAAACCTCGGGAATGACAGAAAAAGAGTTTTTCAGCAGCCTACTAAATAAAATCTATGCCGTAAGACGACATTCCGTCTTTATGATTCAAGGCATATCGTTTGAGGGCATCTTTACTGATTGCCGATTTGGTTCTCTGCCCATACCACAACACTTTCAGCAATTTTTAGGGCATTCTTGAATTCTTCTTTGGTGACTGGTTCAAAAGGCCCGGGATAACGCGCCTCTACAGAATAATCTGTCAATATGGCGGCATTACGAACTTCTTCCGGTAAGATTATTCCATTGTTTTCAAGAAGGGTTATCAATTCTGCAAGGTCATGGACAAAACGAAATGGTATTTTCTTGAAAAGTAAAACTGCCTTAAGCGCCTTCTCAGCAGCCTGTTGGGTTTCAAAACAGAGGTCTTCCATGTAAATATCTTCGGTCTTTGGCTGCTTTGCAAGGGCAAGGTTGCTCTTTGCCCTTTTAAGCCATTCCTGCGGAGTCCCGAGTTCGCTGAATTCACGCGGCATATAACACCCTGCCTTCTTCAAGCGCCGGTTTAATTA
>JACREK010000019.1 GCA_016218275.1 Candidatus Gottesmanbacteria bacterium
ACTGACAAGACTAAAGCTGATCAATAGAATTATTTCACTTTCAATAATTTCCGCAATTTCTCTTTTTATCATTACCTTCTTCCTTTTTATTTGGTTATCCAAAGATCTTCCGCTTCCCGACAAAGTGATAAGAAAGGAAGGTTTTTCTACAGTGATATTGGACCGCAACGATAAGCCCATTTATGACATATATACGGATAAAAACAGAATTCCTGTCCCTTTTTCTGATCTTCCGGATTCCTTAAAAAAAGCCACGATTGCCGTTGAAGATAAAGATTTCTATAAACACCAGGGATTTGACCCCAAAGGAATTTTAAGAGCCCTTTTTAATATTGCCACTTTCCGAGGTGTTCAGGGAGGATCAACCCTGACTCAGCAGTTAGTCAAAAATGTACTGTTGTCTTCGGAAAAAACAATTACCAGAAAAATCAAGGAATTTATTTTGGCGGTGCAGATAGAAAGAAAATATAGCAAAGATGAAATCCTGCAGATGTATCTGAATGAAGCGCCCTACGGCGGTACCATGTGGGGAATTGAATCAGCGGCAGAAGGCTATTTCGGCAAACATGCCAAAGAACTTACACCCATCGAATCAATTTTTCTTGCCGGTCTTCCTCAACGCCCGTCAGTTTATTCGCCTTTCGGCGGAACTCCCAAAGCTTATGTGAAGCGTACAGAAGAAGTTTTGCGGCGGATGCGCGAAGATAATTATATTACGCCAACCTCTGAGTACGATTTTAAAAAACAATTGCAGGAGGTGAAGTTTGCCTCGTCTTCATCCCAATTTATTGCCCCTCATTTTGTGATGTACGTCAAAAAACAACTGGTTGATCAATTTGGAGGGTTGGCAGTCAATGAGACCGGACTGCGGGTGAAAACAACTTTGGATAGGGATCTGCAGATAAAAACGGAAGCAATTGTTCGGGAAGAATTGGACAAATTGAAAGGTCTGAAAGTGTCAAACGGTGCAGTGGTTGTGCTTGATCCAACTACCGGCGGCATTCTTGCCTATGCAGGCAGCCGCGATTATGATGCAAAAGAAGATGATTTTGAAGGGAAGTTTGATGTAGTCAGCATGGGTTTTCGACAGCCGGGCAGTGCTCTTAAACCGATTACTTATGCAGTGGCTTTTACCAAAGGTTATACTCCCTCCAGTTTACTTATGGATGTAGAAACTCATTTTCCGGCAGGTGCTGGCAAACCTGATTATGTGCCCAAAAATTATGACGGCAAATTCCGCGGACCGGTGCAGATAAGATATGCATTGGCAAATTCCATAAATGTTCCGGCAGTAAAGATTACCGCGCTGGTAGGGATAAGAGATATTCTGAAAATGGCATCCGATATGGGACTTTCAACTCTTTCCCCCACAGATGATAATGTAAGAAAATTGGGATTGTCTTTGACTTTGGGTGGTGGAGAAGTAAGACTGCTTGATTTAGCAGACGCATTCGGTGTTTTTGCCACAGGCGGAATAAAAAATGATCTCTATTCGATAGTCAATGTAACAGACAATAGCGGAAAAACTTTATTCGAGCACAAACCTGTTTTGGGAAAAAGAGTTTTAGGAGAAGATGTAAGTTTTTTGATTTCCAATATTTTATCAGACAATGATGCCAGAAAAGATGTGTTTGGACTAAACAGTTATCTCTATATTCCCGGAAAAACTGTGGCAGTTAAAACCGGTACGACTGATGATAAAAAAGACAACTGGACTGTCGGATATACGCCATCTGTAGTTGCCGGTGTGTGGGTCGGCAATAATGATAATTCTCCTATGGATCCCAAACTTGCCTCGGGAGTGACGGGGGCAGCGCCAATCTGGAATAGAGTAATGCGTGAAGCGCTGAAGGAGAAAAGTGATGAAACCGTCCGTAAACCCGATAACATAATACCTTTGACAATCGATGCTTTTGCAGGAGGTATTCCGCATGAAGGCAAACCCACCAGAACTGAATATTTTATTAAAGGGACAGAACCCACCTCCCTTTCCCCTGTTTATATGAAAATAAAGTTATCCAAGTCGGACAACAAAAAATTAGCCAATCCGGTGGAAATTATCAACGGTTCCTACGATGAAAAAGAATATATAGTATTTAAAGAAACAGATCCCATCTCAACCGACGGCAAAAACAGGTGGCAGGAAGGAGTCGATGCTTGGGTGGGAACACAAGGAGATCTTCTGTACCACCCTCCTTCCGACACTTCCTCTGCAAGTGATAATGCGGTTGCCGTACGTATCAAAAATCCGGCAGATAAATCCCAGATTGACAGCAACAGCGTGCAGGTTTTGGCAGAAGGCAGAGGTATAAAAGATATTAAGAAAATGGAAATTTATGTGGATGGTTCGTTAAAAACAACAGTCAACAATAATTCACTGGATGAAAATCTGAATCTGGATACTGGTATACATAAGATTAAAGTAAAAGCATATAATATTTCAGGTGACACTGGGGAAGCAGAAATAACAATTGGTATCAAAGTTTCGCCAAATCCAACTGCTACACCTGTTCCCTCTCCTACAATTACTCCGAGTCTATCACCTACCCCGTAGTCTCCCCCATACGAAACGGGTTCGTTTTATATATGACGAACCGGTATCGACTATCATTGTTTCAATTTTATTTTGAATTTATTTTCCAATTTTTGCAGGATTTCTTGCCGGATTTTTTTAACATCTTCACCCGATAAATTTTTTGTTTCACTCTGATATGTAATCCGGAAGGTGATGTTATTTTTAAAGCTATCCAGTATCTGTACTGTTTTTATAAGGGGACTTGTTTTATAGATTTCATCAATTATAAAACCGACTTGAGATTTTTGGGGCAGAATAAAAGTCAAGTCTTCCAGAACCGGCGGATATTGGGGTATAGGTGTGTATTTTTTACTTGGGTTTGCAGTTTTAGCTAACAATTCTATATTCAAAACGCCAATGTAAAGATCATTCTTTATCTGAAAAGAATTAGAAAGATAGGGGTGAATTTTACCCAAGTAGCCTAAATTTTCCCCATTTTTGTTTAAAGAAATTATTTGTTGAGGATGCCAAAAGTGACGCAAAGCGTCATCCTGAGTTCGCCAGTTGGCGGACGAAGGATCCCCATCGTTTTCAGTAACATGTTGGGGATTCTTCGCTCCGATTACATCGGGGCTCAGAATGACATTTTGTATTCCTAATTCCCTCGTTAAAGCTTCAACGATACCTTTAAGCTCATAAAAACTTTTTTGATTAGTTATTGTGAGGATCGAAACTTCTTTTGGTAATTCCTCCACAGGTGTCTTAATCGCTTTATGTGGAATATAAACTTTAGCCAATTCAAAAAGCTGTAGATTCTCCTTGTATGGTTGATTTTTAACGATAGTTTCAAGCATTGAAGGGATAAGTGAAATTCTCATATATTCAATCTCTTCTGTTAACGGATTAGCTACCTTTAGATGGTCAGCCGTTTTCAGACCTGTTTTTTTTATAAGACCTCCGGAAATAAAAGAATAATTATAAACTTCGGTATATCCCCAATATTTTAAAGTGTGTTTAATTTCTTCCTCAAATTCAAAATCTTTCGGTTTATCAGTAATAGGTATTTCACCTGTCATAAGTCTTGAGGGAAGATTATGATATCCGTAAATCCGAGCTACTTCCTCAACAATATCTTCTGGAATTGTTACATCGAATTGGCGAAAAGTGGGAGGAATTATAATCAAGGCGTCATCCCGAGCTTGCCGAGGGATCTCTCGCGAATGCGAGTTTACACTGTAAGTGCTCAAACCAGTTGAGAGATTCCTCGACTCACTTCGTTCACTCGGAATGACACTAAAACTTAAAGATTCTAATATCTTGATTATTTCTTCCTTTTTTAGTTCAATTCCCAGTCTTTCATTAATAAATTGGATAGTAGTAGTTATGGCGATTGGTTTTGGTTTATTTGGATAAATATCAATAATATCTCCTGCAACTTTGCCGCCTGCAATTTTTTCATAGAGTTCTATTCCCCGTAGCATTGCCGTTTTCACCAGTTCCGGATCCGGGTGTTTTTCATTTATGGCGGCAGCCATGGTGCGGATGCCGTACCGCATGGACGTTTTGCGGATAAACAGCGGATTATTGGACTCTATAAAGAAAAATATTCTGCGAGTGGATTTATTAACTACACTATTCTCCGTGCCCATAATACCGGGAAGATCAATAACTCTGCCAGTGCCATCATCTATAATTACGTCTTCGTTA
>JACREK010000177.1 GCA_016218275.1 Candidatus Gottesmanbacteria bacterium
GACTTACAGGCCGGGCAATATACATTCCTGCCGAAGACAATCTGCCTGATCCCTTTTTTGATTTGTGCTTCCGATGGTATTTGTCTTAGTTGGTACATATCTTTATTTTACATAATTTACCAACTCCTTTTGATTACCCAGTTGCCACCTATGGACAACTTGCCGAAATGGTCGGAAGTCCAGGAGCAGCCCGCGCAGTTGGGATGTGCATGAAGACTAATCCTGACGCTCCACGTACACCTTGTCATCGAGTAGTTGCTTCGGATGGTAAATTAACCGGCTACTCAGCCGAAGGAGGAGTATCAAAGAAAAAACAAATGCTGCTTGATGAAGGAGTACAATTTATAGATGATAAAGTTAATTTAAAACTTTCCAAATGGAGCCCATCTAAAGAACGCCGCTGATTTAAATTTTGTTTTGTAGATCAACCGCGTGGTCATGAATAGTGTTAAATACTTTTTCTACAAATTCTCTTCCCAAATTCATGGATTTAGCCTTTTCAACAATTGATCTTAATAATTCTTCTCTTCTTTTTTCATCCAAAACAGGAAATCCTTTTGCATCTTTTAAGCTGCCAATCATTTTTACAGTTTCCATCCTTTTGGCCAAAATTTGCAGCAGTTCCTGATCCAAATTATCAATTTCTTTACGCAAGTCCTCAAGTGGTTTCATTTCTAAATCTTAGCAGATTATGACTTGACTTAAAAGAAGATTTTCGTTATTTTATATATATATGCAACTTTTCTCTTTTGAAGGCAAAGAAACTCTCCGTGCGAAGGCTCAGATGGAGGGAGATAATATTTCAGGTACTGCCGAATTTATCGAATATGAATTTGGCGATCAAAAAGTAGTCAAAATTAATCTTGAACTCTCAGGCGACTCCGAAAAATTAAAATCCGGCAAGCATGCTGTCCACATCCATGAAAAGGGTGATTGTAGCTGTGAAGGATTTAAATGCGCTGGCGGACACTTCGACCCGGGCCCAGCCGGCAACAGTGATCCCGATCTCAATCATCCTTTCCATGCTGGAGATTTACCAAGTATCACCATTGACCAAAATGGCAAGGGAAAATTGGAAGCTATTTCAACTAGAGTAACGTTATCTGAAGGACCTTTGTCTATTCTAGTTGGTGAAGGTACAGCGCTTATGGTGCACGCCAATCCTGATCCCTACAAAGGGGGAGAACATGGCTCAGGTATTTCAGGTGGTCCAAGAATTGCCTGTGGAGTTATAAAAAAAGTTTAATAATTCTACTCTTGACTACTAAGTAACACTAAATGCTATACTAAAATTCATGAATACAAACGTCGCAACCAAAGATGATATCAAAAGAATGGAAACCAAACTGGACAAACTTCAAAACACTTTAGATGGATTTGTAGGAGTAGTTGATGATCTACGAACAGACAATACGGTTGGCACCTACCAAACTAGAGAATTGCGTGAAATAATGGAAAATCACGAAAAAAGATTAAAACATCTAGAATCATCTAAACAAATATCCTAAGTCACTCCAAATATTTTTTTAAAAAAATAACCGTATGTTCCATAGCTTGATAAAAACTAGCGCCTTCAATATTGTGTCCGCCGGTTGGGTAGGTATAGAACTCATGAGGAACAGTTGTTTTGTCTAAAAGCGCCATTAAATCCCGACTATAACCAATATTTACGACCTCATCATCTACAGCATGATTTATTTCAAGCGCTCCTTTTAAATCGCTTAAATAATTTGTTGGTGCGACCAGTTTCCAAAAAGCACTAATCGAACTCGGCTCACCATAGGTATTGATAAGTTGCTGTCTTTTTTTCACCCGTTCGGTACTCATTGATGGTGGTTGATAACTTTGATCGTTAATTTTATACTTGGTAAAATCATTATACGAATAAACAGTGCCTGCCCAAATAACTACGGCTGGAATGGTGGGTTTACTGGCAAAACTTCGCATCACAACATTGCCTGCCATACTATGCCCCCACAAACCAATTTTATGCGAATTTACAAATGAAGCCGACTGCAAAGCCGCATAAGCATTTAAAGTATCAACAATATAATCACTGGAATAATAAGCACCGCTTGGTTCACCTTCCGAATTACCGTGTCCGCGCAGATCTATTTTAAAAACTACAAAACCATTGCTGGCCAAATAATCAACATAGTCGGTGTATCTTTCGGTTGTTTGGTACTGATTTGGAGGGATATAACCGTGCACGAAAACAATGGCCGGGTATTTTTCATTTGTACCCTTTGGTATTGTTAATAAACCATTAATTTTTAAACCATCTGAATTGTAACTAGTTAGATAGGAAGTATAACTTTGATTTTCCGAATATATTTTCAATGGACCCAGCGAACTTTTGTAAAACCGTTCACGCAGATATGGAATAGTTACTTCACGAAATAGAAAAGGCGTAGGGGAAGGTGTAATCGTATTTTTAGTAACTTGAATTATATTGCCGGTTTTTACTGTGCGGGAATTAACTACCAAAGAAATAACAAACAGGATTAATAAAATTCCAACTACACTAAGAACAATCCTGATCTTTCTCGGCTTATTATCAATAATTTCCGGTTGCTCGACTGTATTTTGAATTGGGACAGTATTTTCTTCCATTGAAAAATGAGTAAATAAATTATATAACAAAACCTATGAAACAACTATTAAATATTTATAAACCGCAGGGATCGACGCCACTGGAAGCAATAAAATTAGTCAGAAAAAAATTTCCGGAATTAAAAAATGAAAAAATTGGCTACGCCGGCAGACTTGATCCACTAGCACACGGCGTCTTACTTTTAATGATCGGAGAGGAAATAACCAAACAAAAAGATAAATTTTTAAATCTACCCAAAGAGTACGAATTCGAAGTTGTTTTTGGTATCTCAACTGATACTTATGATGCACTAGGAATATTGCAAAATAAATCCGTCATTGCGAGGAGTGAATCCCGATTAAATCGGGAAAAAACGACGAAGCAATCTCAATTAAACAAGCGATTGCCGCGCTCCTTTTCAGTCGCTCGCAATGACGTTGAGAAATTCATCTCCTCCAAACTCGGCAAGCAAACCCAAATCTATCCACCTTTTTCTTCAAAAACGGTAAATGGCAAACCATTATTTTGGTGGGCAAAAAATAACAAACTTGCAGAAATCAAAATCCCGGAAAGAGAAATTGAAATTTATGATTTCAAATTATTGGAAATCAAACAAATTTCCGCAATTAAACTCAAAGAGAAAATTATGAAACAAATTGAGTTGGTGGATGGAGATTTCCGACAGGAAAAAATAAAAACAAAATGGGAAGAATTTTTTACAAATTATTGTCATGCTGAACTTAATTCAGCATCTATTAATAAAAAAAATCCGAAACAAGTTCTGGATGACGCATTTACTACCGCCCGCTTTTCCATCTCTTGCTCCAGTGGAACCTACATCAGATCACTAACTAATGAATTGGGTGGAAAATTAGGAATTGGAGCAATAACCCTTGACATAAATAGAACGAAGGTGGGAGACAATCTACTTCAAAACAGTCTTATTCTACAAAAGTAAGTGCGGTGCCTTTTTTATCAGCTCTTCCGGTTCTTCCAATTCTGTGTACATAGTCATCATATGATTCCGGTGCGTCGTAATTAATAACGTGCGTTACATTTTGGATATCCAGACCACGTGAAGCAACATCGGTAGCAAGTAAAATCTTGACTTCATCTTGCTTAAATTGCTCCAGCGCGCGTTGGCGTTGTCCCTGAGTTTTGTTACCATGAATTGCCGCTGCCTTAAATCCTCTATCCATCAACGCAGTCATTAATTTTTCAATACCCCATTTAGTACGTCCAAAAATAAGCACTTTATCAAAACCATCGGTAGTCAAAAGTTCATGTAATTTTTCAATTTTTTGATGTCCGGGAACCCGAATAATATCCTGATCAACATTTTCAGAAGTTGCTTGCTGTTTGACGGAAACAGTCACTGGATTATTGACAAAACCCTGCATAATACTCTTGGCTTTATCAGAAACTGTGGCTGAAAAAAAAAGTGAATGTCTTTTTTGAGGTAATTGAGAAACAATAAATTGCACATCTTTCAAAAATCCAATATCAACCATGCGATCAACCTCATCAAGAACAATGGAACGGAAAAGTGAAAGATCCAATTTTCTTCTATTAATAAAATCTTTAAGTCTTCCGGGAGTGCCAATAACAAAATGTGGTTTTTGCCACAATTTTTTTTCTTGTCTTTGGATATTAGCGCCACCAATACAAAGTGCGGCGTCCAAACCCATTCCTTTTTCTAATTCGCGAAACTCATCAACGATTTGTAGAGCCAGTTCACGAGTCGGAGTAATAATTAAAATTCGCTCATCACGATTTTTGTAAGCTTTATCAATTAATGGGATCAGAAAAGCGGCTGTTTTACCGGTACCTGTATTGGCAATTCCGATTACATCCCGGCCTTCCAAAAGATAGGGAATAGTCTTTTCTTGAATTGGAGTAGGAGTCGTAAAACCACGATCGGCGATATTTCTTTTTAATTTATCATCAATCGCGTAATCAGCAAATAAAACACTTGAAATTTCATCATTTTTGACCTCTGTTTGAACTGCTTTTTTAACAAATAAATTTGCATCCAACTTGCGAGGTTGATTACGTCTACCGGAAGAAAACCCATTTCCGCGGTTTCTATTATACGCATTGGAAGAGCCACTTCTTTGTTTTTTATATGAATGATTGCCGTGTGCTTTATACATATATTTAAAATAATAGTCTAATATCTCTGCTTAAATGAGGCTGTCTTAAATTGAAAATGAAGATACATGTGGAAAAATTAGGGTATCTTTATCTAACTATTCAAAAACTTATTCAAATATAAGCAGAAGTATTAGAGTACTACTGCGCAAACTATAAGATATTATAACAGATCTAGTCTTGTTTATCAATCATCTTGGCTTTATCAAGCATTTTCTTCTCCAGACGCTTCTGGTCACTAATCTCTTTATCTTTAAGAACCTTCAAGCGTTTTGCCGTTTGCTTATCTATTTCTTCCTGGCATTCATCATTTGAGCAACGGTATTTGACAGTAGTTTGGGGGAAACGAGAACCTTCTCTCACTTCTGTTACTTCACTAACAAAAATACGTGGAGATCCGCACTGAAAACATATGGGAGTAGTTTTACTTTTCAATAAACCGATTATACCACAAATTGAGCTTAATTCCTAATCTGAGGCTAAGATTTAGGCTTATTTTTGGTTTCTTTGATGTCTTCATGCAGCACTGCGATAAGCTTATCTACTGCCTCAACGATCTTTTTTTCAGCTTTATCAACCTTCATCTCCAAAAAAGACCAAATTAGGTCATGTTTTTGATCCGGCTGGGTAACCAGCGCCAGAAAGGTTTTTTTATCATTTTCGCTAAGATCTGCCAAGACAGTATCCAAAACCGTATGGTGTATACTACTTTCAACAATACTTATGAGCTCTTGTTTTTCATGAGGCTGCAAATTAAGATCTTCAAGACCAACATGAATTGAGTCTATGACAACGACCTTATGATAAAAATGTTTTTGCATACTATTTCTTTATTTGTGTTGGACCTAATGGTATTGTATCACTAGGATCATCGATGAAAAAATAAAGCACCGGGCCTATCTGAGCTCCGTCTTTTCGATCAAGATAACGCATGACCTCAGGTGATCCGCCCAAATGCTTACCTGTCCAGGGAGAAGGGCCTGCGTCGGCAATATCTACAATCATAGCCCGACCATTGTCTGGGTTAACCACCAGCATTTTTCTATACTTAAAAAAATCATAATGATTTTTTACATTTTCTGCAAATCCCGGAGCTAAAAATGTCTGCACGGCAATATAATACTTCTCCCGGTCAACATCTTTTTGCGTCATAGCTTGTCGTGACGACGCAAAATAACCCCAGGCTCCAAGCCCTGGTGCCATTCCCGAGTCATAAAAATTAACTACTTCATCGTGATTAGCAAAATGAGTATCAATAATATCTCCGGGATAACGTATCAAATGCTGTTCGGCGCCTATCAGTCCATATGACCGATCAAGACGCTTGCCCTGCAGCTCGGCCGTCACCGACATTTCAAAATGGCGAGTTAAAGTCTTAGCAATTACTTTTTCCTGTTCGGACGTCAACGGCTCCACCGTCTTAGGCAAGGAATAGGAAAGGTCAAGAATAAGCCTTGTTTCGGGAGATAAAGCATTTTCGTCCGGCAGCTCGATATTTTTAGTAGTAGTCGGCTGCATCGCCCATACCGTCGAGGCCACTGGATGGCCAAACATCAAAAGGCTGCCGATTGTTCCGACCATAAACTGTTTTGCTCGATGCCCAAGCCAATCAAAAGCATCTTTGTGCCTATCTATAAGTCCTTGCTGCAGCTCTTTTTGTCGATGAAGCCATTTATTTTTAAGGTTATCAAAATGAGAGTCATACTTTTTTTGCGTCATACTATTTTATAGTAGCACAATCAAGTGTTATACTGGGAGTCTCTGGTGCAAAACTCGTAACAGGCTAGATTGACAATAAAAAGAGCAGTTGGCACAATGAAAATGTTATGGAGATAACGTTTTCTACTCCAAAAGGAGGTGACAACTGCTTATGATACTTGTACCAAAAATGCCACAA
>JACREK010000181.1 GCA_016218275.1 Candidatus Gottesmanbacteria bacterium
AGAGAATGCCTATTATATTGGAAAGGATACCGATCACGAGAAGTGGGATTTGGTAGTTAATTAAAAAGACAGATACAGCCGACAGACCGATGATGGGCAGGATATCTGTCAGATGGTGGGCGCAGCAGGCGATCATGCCGAGAGTGGAAGTGGCGGTACTACCTGCCATCATTCCTTTGGAGGTATTGTTTTTCATTTTACTTCTTAGATTTGTATAAAGTCCTACTTGGATGCCAAAACCAAGAGAGAGCGGAAGCATGAAATACCAAAGTTGTTTAAATTGGGAAAAAGCAGAAGCCCACGAACCCGCAAGAAGCCGCATGGTAATAAAGTAAAAAGATATAAGACCTAAACTGCCAATAAGGCCTGAAAGATACGATTTCATAAACTCTGCAAAGGCAAAAAAATTACTTCTTCTTCAAAAACCAGTTATAAACATGAGCAAAGGCGTAGCCTGTGACCCAAGCTGTTGCTGATACTGTAATAAGTCCCCAAACAATAGTTGGTAAGTCCGGAGCTTTATCCATCCAGACGAGAGACATATCAAGTCTATGAGTCCATGATTGACTGATAGACAAGAGCAGATCGGGCGCCCATATGGCCAGGACAGCACAAACTAAAGAAAAAGAAACTACAACTACAGCCAAAGCATTTGCTGTGGCTTTGGGATCGTGTTTCATTTCATATCACCCCCTTTTAATATTTGATATCCTTTTGACTGCCAATCGTGCATACCTAAAAGTTGATTGTAGACGTTAGTATAGCCCAAATCAGTCAATTTTTTAGCAGCTTCAGCGCTCATCTTCCCGCTTCGGCAATATAAAACTATTTTAGCATTTTTGTCTTTGAGAAGTTTATCAAGATTTTTGTCGATTTCGTTGTAGGGGATAAAGGCGTCTGTCTTTTCTATTTCACCTTCATAAGGGATATGGACATTTACAAAATAAAAATCCTTATTCTTAAGCATCACATATAACTGGTCACTGGTTATATCAATGGGTACATAGTTTATCCGTATTTGATGAATGTTATAGATATATAACCACCCGCCGATAAAGGCAATGAAAAGTAAAATATAGATATATTTATTCATTACAGCAGTCTATCAACCTCTGCTAACAACTCTTTATTTCTTACCGCCATTTGGCTATCATCTCTGGCAAACCGTACGATTCCATCTTTGTCTACAATCACGTAAGTATGTCCCGGAAACTGACCCCGGTGCATGGATGAAGGGAGCGTCATGACGCCGTAGGCAGTGGATACAGCACGGTCAGAGTCAAATAAAACAGTGGCCTTGGCAAGTTCCGGCATTTTACTTAAAGCATCTTTCCAATCATTTTTATTATCAACGTTAATATTTAACACTACTGTGTTTTTTTGATTAAACTGGGTATCGCTTCCAAAAGCAGCTATCTGGTTCCAACAAGCCGGATAACACATCAGCCCTTCGTTAAAAAACAAGATGACATTTTTACCTTTAAGACTTTTTAATGTATATTTTTTTCCGTCATAGCTTTCCAGAGTAAAATCCGGCGCCTGTTTGCCTGTCAATCCGTCAAACACACTTGAATTTGAAGGTTTTGGTTTATGATGGTCATCCATCGAATCAGTCTGCGGCGCTTCCGGTTTTTTAGTCGCCTCTGAAGTTACAGATAATTGGTTGGATTTACCTTGATTTGAGACGACAAAAGAAATTATCAGTCCGGCGATAACTGCGTTAATGCTTATAAGAAGAGCATAATCTTTAAACTTCATGTTTTTCTCCTTTTTTAATGATTGATAACAACTGGCTGACCGCCAGTTTTAAAATTAATAATAATATTCCTACAAAAAGTAATGCCCAGAAAAGTTCTGGAATAAGTTTAGTAAACTTGCTTATCAATTGAACCAACTTCGTAAGATAAATATTGATAGTTACCTGATAAGAAGAATGAGAAGTAAGCTGGTTTGTCTGCGCCAGGAAGAGAACGATAATACCTAAAATCAAAAACATGAGTCCGGAGAAAAGATAGGAAAGCGGAAGTTTTATTTTTTTGCCGAATAAAGAATAATTAATCGTTTTTCTGAAAGCAAAAAACTTTTGGGTAAAATTGATCTTGTCCAAAAATGCCGCAATTATAAATAAAGGAATGATCATGCCCAAAACATAGGCTAGGGTATAAATTGCGCCTAAAAAAATTGATCCCGGTAGTATAGATAGAGCCAAAACACCGGCCAAAACCGGTGCACAACAAGTGGTAGCCACAGCAGAAAATATACCTAAAACATAGACAGAGCCAAAGTCATATCTTTTTAACTCTGGATGGATGACAAACGGTAATGAAAGCTGTACTCCTAAAAGGAGACTGGTACCAAGAATTATTAAGAAGATGGCGCCAAGAGAAAAGATAATATTATGGTACTCACTAAATAGCTGACTTAAAAATGATGCTCCCAGTCCCAACGGAAGAAAGATGGTGAGAAGTCCTAAGAAAAAGACAAAGGTCATCAAAAATACGGTTGATTTTTGTTTAAAGATTGAGGCAAAGTAAGTGGGTAAAAGTACAGTAATGCAGCAGGGAGCAAAAAGTGCCGCTACACCTGCGAAAAAGGAGGCTATGAATGATGCACTGACAAGTAAATCCATATTTTTGTTCCAGATGTTAATCTTTGTGATTATGCTTACCGTGATCTTTCATCAGAAAGACATGAGCCAGGGG
>JACREK010000178.1 GCA_016218275.1 Candidatus Gottesmanbacteria bacterium
CTTCTGGGAGAAAAAGTTTTGGCAAACTGCTTCCCGAGTGGTAGCCATGTCTGCCGCAGATAAAAAAATAATGCAGACCTTAACTCCCCGCCTTACTGTGGATCTGGTACCCAATGGCGTAGATACAGAATTTTTTACCAGGAAAAAAATTGAAAGCGTAAAAAAAGGAAAAGTCATTCTTTTTGTGGGAAATTTTAAATGGTTGCAGAATCGTGAGGCTGTCACTGTATTGGTTAAACAAATTTGGCCCAATATAAAGAAAAAATTGCCCAATATTAAATTGTGGATAGTGGGAAGATTTCCTACTTATGACATTCAGCGGTTTTCCTCTCCTTCAGTTAAGATTTCTTCCGATATTGAAGATATAAGAGATGCTTATCGTTTATCTGACGTACTGATAGCACCCATTTACGGTCCCGGAGGCACCCGTTATAAGATTCTGGAAGCGATGGCAGCCGGACTTCCCGTCGTCACCACACCTACTGGAATTGAAGGACTTGGAGTAGAACATGGACGCGAGGCATTGGTAGGTATAAATCCCTCTGACCTGGCAAAATTTACCATACAGTTGCTGACTGATGTATCGTTATATACAAAATTGGCAACCAACGGCAGGAAATTAGTGGAAAAGAAATTCAATTGGCAGACAATTGCCGACAGTCTTGATCATATCTACCAGAAAGCCATCTATGCATCACAAAATTAAATTATCAATAATTATAGTAAATTTTAATACTTATGAGTTTTTGAAAAACTGTATTGAGTCTATATATAAAAATGTTGGGAATTTAAGCTTCGAAATTATTGTTGTTGATAATGCTTCGACAGAAGAATTAAGAATTAAGAATCACGAGTTAAGAATAAAATTAATAAAAAATAAGAAAAATGTCGGATTTGCGGTGGCCAATAATCAAGGAATCAAACAGGCAAAAGGTGAATATATATTGCTTCTTAATCCTGACACTATAGTAGAAAAAAATACTCTTGGTGTAGTGCTTGATTATATGGATAAAAATCCGTCAGCCGGTGTAGCAACTTGCAAAGTGTCCCTCCCTAGCGGTGAATTGGACGATGCCTGCCACCGAGGATTTCCTACCCCATGGAATGCAATCTGCCAGTTTAGCGGTCTTGCCAGGCTTTTTTCAAAGAGTCAATTATTTGACGGTTACCACATGGGTTTTGCCAATATGGATAAAGTTCATGAAATAGATAGTTGTGCCGGAGCATTTATGTTGGTTAGAAGGAAAACAGGTGATAAAGTAGGTTGGTTGGATGAAGATTATTTTTGGTATGGCGAAGATATTGATTTTTGTTTCAGAGTAAAAAGACTTGGTTGGAAAGTGGTGTTTTTGCCAATGGTGAAAATAGTTCATTATAAGGGTGTCGCAGGAGGCATTAAAAGTCATTCGCTTCATCTGTCCACTGCCGACAAGGAAACACAAGTATTGGCCACCCGTTCAAGGTTTGCGGTGATGCGCATTTTTTATAAGAAGCATTATCAAGGAGTATATCCCAATTGGTTGACTTGGTTAGTAATGAGTGGGATAAAACTAAAAGAGTATTTGAATTTGTTAAGATTGCGCTTTCGTCATCCCGACTAATCCGCCAGCTGGCGGAGCATGGAGGGATCTCTCAACTTGTTTGAGCAAAAATCTCGCATACGCGAGAGATTCCTCTCCGCCACCTGGCGGATCGGAATGACAAGAATAATTTTATGCGTATAGGAATTGATGCCAGATTATATACCCAAACCGGAGTAGGACGCTACATTCGGAATATTATTGCCGAACTTTCTTTATTGGATAATGAGAATGAATATATTATCTATCTTCGTAATCAAGAATATGATTTAGTGAAACTTCCAACTGAAAATTGGCAAAAGAAAATCATAAATATCCCGTGGCATACAGTTAAAGAACAGTTAATCCTGCCCAGCTTACTTCTTAAAGATAATTTAGATGTAGTACATTTTCCGTACTTTAACGTTCCGATTTTCTACCCCCAAAAATATCTTCTTACTATCCATGATTTGATCGTAGATCATTTCGACACTGGCAGAGCAAGTACTCTCCCTTATCCATTTTATCTGTTAAAAAGATTTGGATATAAAATTTCTCTTACGAGAGGTATAAAAAAGGCAAGTTTGATTACTGCAATTTCCCATACGACTAAACAAGAAATAATAGATCATTACAACGTGGCAAAAGATAAGATTACCGTCACTTACGACGCGTTGGATATAAAATTTTTAGAGACTGCCAAAAAGCATAAGGCAAAAAATTACTATAGTTTTCCCTATATTCTCTATGTGGGCAATGCTTATCCTCATAAAAATCTGGAAAGATTGGTGATGGCTTTCCCAAAATTAAAAAAAATATTTCCCAATATAAAATTGGTTTTGGCAGGGGAAGATAAATTTTTCTATCCTCGTCTCAAACAATTTGGAAAAGAGAATAATTTAGAACAGGAAATAATTTTTTTTGGCAATGCCGACGACTCCCAGCTTTTCAATCTGTATAGCTTTTCAAAATGTCTGGTTTTTCCATCTCTTATGGAAGGATTCGGATTGCCGAATTTAGAGGCTTTGGCTTGCGGAATACTTCCGGTTGTTTCGGATATTCCTGTTTTTAGGGAAATTTGGGGCGATAGACTTTCTTATTTTGACCCGTATAATATCGAGGATATGGCGGGAAAAATTCAACATGTATTGCAGTTATCCCACGGAGAATATCAAAAAGCAGTCTTACATGCGCAAAAACGCATAGAAGATTTTAATTGGAAAAAAACCGCACTCGCTACTCTTAAAATATACGAAATGATTTGCAGATCTTCATGAGAATAGCATTTGTGTATGATTGGATTGATAAATTCGGCGGAGCAGAAAGAGTGCTTTTAGCATTGCATGAAATATGGCCGGAAGCTCCTCTATTTACTGCGGTTTACAATAAGAAAAAAGCTGATTGGGCAACTGTTTTTAAAATAAAAAGTTCTTTTTTGGATAAAATCCCCTTTTCCTCCAAAAGACATGAATTGTTTCCGACTATAACTCCTTATGTTTTTGAATCTTTTAATTTTGATGATTTTGACGTGGTACTTTCTATCACATCTTCGGACAGTAAAGCGATAATTACCAAACCTCAGACGCTTCATATCTGTTATTGTCTTACCCCAACCAGATATCTTTGGAGCGGATATAGAGATTATCTGTCCGAACCTGGCGTAGGTCTTCTTAATCCTCTTGCCAGAATACTGATGAAAACGCTCCTTTCATCTTTGAGAAAATGGGATTATTTATCCTCAAATCGGCCGGATAAATATATAGCTATCTCGGAAACTGTAGCGCAGAGAATAAAAAATTATTATAAAAAAGAAGCAGAAGTAATTTATCCTCCGGTTGATACCAATAAGTTCAGACCTAGATCACCTTCACCTGGAAGGAGCCCATCGGGTCACCTTCCAGGTGCTAATCAGGACTATTTTCTAATAGTCTCAAGACTTGTACCATATAAAAAAATTGATTATGTGATTGCTGCATTCAACAGACTGGGATGGCCATTAAAAATTATCGGAAGCGGCATAGATGAAGGACGGTTACATAAACTGGCAAAAAGCAATATTGAATTTATTACCGCGAATTTGACAGACGAGAAACTTTGTTGTTATTATCAGAATTGCAAAGCATTAATATTTCCCGGAGAGGAAGATTTCGGATTAACTTCTGTGGAAGCGCAAGCTTGCGGAAAACCGGTTATAGGATTAGGCCGGGGAGGAGTCGGTGAAACTATTATAGCCGGGCAAACAGGAGAAATTTATACCACACCAGACAAAGAAAGTCTTATTTCAGTTTTGAATAAGTTTAATGGAAAGACCTATTCTTCTTCTGTTTGCCGAAAGAATGCGATGCGATTCTCAAAGATTAGATTTCAGCAAAAGGTGAAAACAACCGTTTTTGCATATTGGCAGAAGTTTATTACATAAATTTATGTTTACACTGAGCCCTTCGAAAACTCAGGATAAACGCAGAAGGGTTTACCCTGAGGAGCATCAGCGACGAAGGGAGCGAATGTGTTTACATTGAGTGACCGAAGGGTTTACCCTGAGGAGCATCAGCGACGAAGGGAGCGAATGTGTTTACATTGAGTGACCGAAGGGTTTACCCTGAGGAGCATCAGCGACGAAGGGAGCGAATGTGTTTACA
>JACREK010000179.1 GCA_016218275.1 Candidatus Gottesmanbacteria bacterium
CCAGACCATTTCTGGATGCGGGAATTTTGTTGTGGCTAAATTACAAAAATTTGCATTCACTGAAATATTTTTCTCAAAATTGCCTACGCAATCAAAGTTTTTTAGACTATAAATTAAAGAGGTGGGGTAATGTCAGGTGAAAACTCTATCCTCCATACTTCCTTCCCCAGTTGGTTAAAGGAGTTTAATTTCTAGCACGCTGTTGATCATATTTTCCCCATATTTCTCTTTCCCAAAGTTATCCACATCTTTTTTAATAACTTATTTGGACTGCCAAATCAAGCTAATTTTATAAAATAAGACTATAAGCCATGGCACTTTTGGACATCCTGATATTATAGGTTGACAAACATATTGCTAAGTGCTATATTTTCGGTAAAGTATGAAACTAATAGCTTTATTTTCAGGCATAAAAAAAGAAACAGAAGTTCTTTTCAGCTCAGAGGAAGGAAAGACCCTAACCCAATATCGCCAGGAGCTACTAATTAAAATGGGAAGAAAACAATTTGAAAAATTACAAGACTTAGGCTTATCTATACCAGTAAGCCTTGCCTAAAAGATCTTTAAAAGGGTAAAAAAGAAGACAACAAAAAAAGAGCATCGCTTTCGTTACTCAAATATAAGTTCAGGTACGATAAGCAATGCTCTTAGGGTAAATGGCAATTAGTCCTTCAGGCAGGAATAAAACTAAGTGCCGATAATAAAAATACACTAAGTATTTTTTGTTGTCAAGAAAAATACTCGAGGCAAAAATATATTTTTCTGGTTGTCAGATCAATATATTTCATGATTTTATTTTGAGTTAAAATTAAACCGTTTGCAATTAATATGGAGGTACAGTTCTTGGGCAGGGAACTGTATTTCCATAATGATTACAAACGGTTTTTTTGTAAACTAAATTTTCTTGGCGAAAAGGATCTTGCCCGAGGCTGTTTGAATAACCCTGGCGACCACGACATCCAGCTCTTTGCCGATAAAATGACTGCCGCTTTCAACCACCAGCATTGTGCCGTCATCCAAATATCCTACTCCTTGGCTTGGATCTTTGCCGACGTGGGAAATTTTGATATGCATACTGTCACCTGGCACCGCAATCACCTTAAGACAATTAGCTAAAGCATTGATGTTGATCGCCGTCACGTTTTCAATCGTTGCCTTTTTTTCCAAATTATAGTCACAGGTGATAACCTTGCCTTTGTGCATTTTACTCATCTTAATCAGTTTCTCATCGACCTGCTGGCCATTAAAAATTTTCTCCTCATGCTCAGACAAAATCATCACCTTCATTTTTTTGGTTTTTTTAAGCTTCTCCAAAGCCTCCAGACCTTTTCGACCACGCTCGCGCTTGATCGTGTCTTGCGAATCGGCAATTCTTTTTAGCTCAAGCAGGATACTGGCCGGAATAACAATAATGCCGGTCATGAGACCGAGGTAAATAAGGTCAAAAATCCGGCCATCAATAATTGCTGAGGTATCAAGAAAAATGCCGTTTTCAATTTTTAATTTCTTCTGCTTCTTTTTTCTTCTTTTATGTACCAGCATCCCCGGCAAACGGGACATGAGCGTCCTTGAAACTTCATCGGCAATAGCGCCAATTAAATTGGGGTTAAAACCCGGCGCTTTTTTAATTTCCGGCTTGTCTGCTGACAAAGAGGCAACTAGAACTGCTTGTTTTTCTTCTTTTTCCATAAAAATAAAATTCTAAATTCGAGTTTACTTTAAAGATGCTATAACCTCTTTAAGCGTCTTATGCGTCTTGGCTGTAATAACTTTTTTGTAACCCATTTTTTCTGCCTCTTTCTTTCTTTTTTCCAGGCCATTTACTCCCCGCAGCTCGCCTAGCAAACCGACCTCGGCAATGCCAACCGTTGTTTCCAAAGCAATATTCTGGAGGCTTGAATATACCGCAAGACAAATCCCTAAGTCAATCGCCGGATCCGAAAGCCGAAGTCCCCCTGCGACATTGACAAAAACATCAGTGGTATCCAAAGGCAACCGGCAATGCTTTTGCAAAACCGCCAACAAGAGTTCTACCCGTCTGGCATCGACACCAGACACAACTCTACGTGGCATGGGAAGCCGCGAGGACACAGTTAAGGCCTGCAGCTCGACTAAGAATGCCCGTGACCCTTCAAGAATTGCTACAAGGACGCTACCCGGCACTTTATCATGCTTTTCACTTAAAAATAATTGCTCGGGATTGATGGCGTCTTGCATGCCTTCTTCTTCCATGACAAAAATCCCCACTTCATCGACCGGACCAAAACGGTTTTTCAAACTTCTAAGAATTCTGGTCTTGGCAAATTTATCTCCCTCTAAAAAAAGCACGGTATCAACCATGTGTGAAAGTACCATCGGTCCGGCGACCATTCCTTCTTTGGTAACGTGTCCAACAATAATCACCGGGATATTAAAAGCCTTCGCAACCCGCACAAATTGCAAAGCAGAATAGCGCACCTGTCCAACCGATCCCGAGAGACCTGATACATTTTGTGACTCAACGGTTTGGATCGAATCGACAATCACTAAATCCGGTTTGATCGCCTCAATTTGTCCGACAATCGCATCCGTATCGGTCATCGCAAGTAATAATAAATTGTCATCTATTCCAAAATTATTTTTGGCTGCGATACGTTCCGCCCGCATTTTAATCTGCTCTACCGACTCTTCACCAGAAACGTACAAAACCTTGTAGGAAACCATTTGTCCTGTTTCAGATGAACTGAAAGTCGACTTCCTTGCATTGTCAGCCTCCTTAAAAGTTTGTTGTCGACTTTCACTTAGCGAGCTAGGTGACTTCAGGGATTTATGTTTTGTTTCGCGAGCGTCATCTGAAATCAGTGATAAATGGTTTCCCAAAATAGAACCCCGAGCTAAAGATAAAGCGAGCTGCAGCAGCAAGGTCGACTTCCCGACTCCCGGATCGCCGGCAATTAAGATTACCGATCCACCCACAATCCCTCCGCCCAAAACTGTATTCAATTCATTGAAATTAGTCTGTATTCGCGATCTTTCTGAATACACAATTTCATTAAGTTTTTGGGGCTTGGCTGCAATTTGAGGTGATAAACCACCCGTCCTTTGTTCAATATTCTTTGCCACATGAAACTCCTTCATGCTGTTCCAACTACCGCATTCGGGACATTTACCAAGCCAACTGGGGCTATCGTAACCACATTCCTGGCAGACAAAATTAGTTATTATTTTGGCCTTTTTCATAAATCTATTATAGTACGAGGCAAAGAAAAATAGAAACTAAGAGGAACAATCAAACAAACCTATCTATACATCAACGGTTTTTCTTTAAGGACTGGTACGACAATGATCTTGTGCTTTCTTTTGTCGTGTTCGGCAACGGTGACGATAACGGTTTGTCCGGTAGTATAAGTTGTGGTTGGCGGGATCTTTTCCTTTTTAATAAAGCCTTCGACACCCTCAGCTAAAGCAACAGTCACACCATTCTCAGAGACATTGATCACTTCCCCACTGACTTTTTTATCAACGGGATATTCTTCCATGCGTTTTTCAAAAGGATCTTTAGTTAAGCGCTTAATCGAAAGATTTACTCTTCGGTTTTCTTCATCAAAGCGGGAAATAGCGGCATCAATTTCGTCGCCGGCCTTGTACATTACGGTCAAATCGTCAACTTTATCCCAAGCAACCTCAGAAATATGAATAAAGCCTTCAAGTACTTGTCCTGAGCCTGCCGAAGGATTAACTTGAAAAGTAACGAAGATACCAAAAGATGAAACATTGGTGATTTTTGCCTTAACTTTATCACCTATTTTAAGTGCCTTGATAACTTTAGCAAAATCTTCACCGGAAACAGCCGGTTTCTGAGAAAAGATTATTTTATTATCTTTACGGTTTAACTCAAGTACAGTTACTTTAACACTCTGTCCGACACTCAAATCGCCCTGAGAAACGTGTGATTGTGGCAAAAATCCGGAAACACCAAACCCGGTAGTAACCAAATAGCCGGCTTTAGTTGCTTCAGCAACCATTACCTCAACCGCTTCTTTACTTTTTTCTAACTCGTCTAATTTTTTCCAGGAAATATCCCCTAGAAAACGGCGCAGTGATACGACCGGATTGCCATTTTCTGACTCAGGATTAAGGACATTAACCTCAACAGTATCCCCTACTTTAAACATCGAAAGAATGGTATGCATAATATTTCTATCTTTCTCCAACACTACAGCCTCAGTCTTGGCTCCCACATCAACAGTAATTTCACCACTTGATAACTTAGTAATTTTACCTTTAACGGATTCTCCTTTTCTAAGCGGTACAAATTTGCTTTGGTGTTTGGCCAAAAGAGCAGCCATCGCGCTTTGAGGTTTATTTGCTGAAGTTTGTGATGCCATTAGTCATAAGCCTTTCTATAAAAAGATGGTGTAAGTATACCATTATCCAGAGATAGTCGCAATAACTAGGATTAAACCAATCCTCTAGGACATGATACGGTTATGATATTTCTTCGCCCTCTTCGCACTAGGGTAGGAACTGACCCGCCCACGGAAGTCTCTGTAGGGCTTGAGCTCTGAGATCGTCCCCTTGCCAAAGCTTCAACAATATGTGGTGGACGCGATGCAGTTAAAACTCTGTCCACGTCTGATTGTCCTGATGGACTACAATCTCCAGCCGGACGATGACCTATTACCATACCATTAGCGTCACGGACTAAAAGTTCTGGGGGTATTTTTTTCTCTATTGTCATAAAAGGAATTATATGTCCAGAGAAATCGTCTGTCAAGAATTTTTCCACCAAAAAACCGCCCTTACTGGCGGTTTTGTTGGATCTTGTGAAGAGAAATCTGATTTAGGGCTTCAAAAGTAAAAAATCTCTGGCGATGACCTATTGTCCCATAAATAAATACAGTATCGTAGGCGCTAACACGTTTCACTTCTCTGTTCGGAATGGGAAGAGGTGGTGCCATGTCGCTCAGATCACCAGAAAATTTCTACTTTCAAAGAACACCTACTAGATTTTAGTTCTTAGTGATTAGTTTTTTACTACTAAATCCTAAGCCCTAACTACTAATCCCTAGCGGATGGCTCCTTAATAAGTGAAGAGATAGTCTTAAATAAAAATTTACCTTCGACCATTAGTACTGGTAAGCTCAACACATTACTGTGCTTACACTGCCAGCCTATCAACCTGATAGTCTCTCAGGGGTCTTTCGAGTCTTGCGACTCATCGAGATCTTATCTTGGAGGCGGCTTCCCACTTAGATGCTTTCAGCGGTTATCCGTTGGGAATCTAGCTACTCGGCAGTGCTCCTATTAGGAAACAACCGACACACCAGGGATTCCCTCATCCCAGTCCTCTCGTACTAGGGACGAATCTCCTCAAATCTCAAACGGGCATACAGGATAGAGACCGAACTGTCTTACGACGTTCTGAACCCAGCTCGCGTACCACTTTAACCGGCGAACAGCCGGACCCTTGGAACCTTCTCCAGCTCCAGGATGTGATGAGCCGACATCGCGTAAATCATTTGTTACCAAATGCGCTGACTATACCTTCATCCTCTATATCATTAGAGGAGCTAGTCTTATGATAGAAATTATAGATTTTCCTTCGACAAGCGAAGAAAAAATTTCTATCTCACCACACTTACATAAATAAATGTAGATCAGTCGATACAGAAAAACAAATTCAAAGTGCAAAATGCAAACTTTAAAATTGTTTCTCCTCGGTATTGACCACTATCTGTTCGCCAAATAATGGTGTCCACCGATTTGAACTAGTATTTTCTCTTATCCATCGTACGCTCTAACGTACTTGTTATGAATAATCAGACTCGAATATTACTATTCGGGCGCCCCAATGTTAGTTAAGGTGCCAAACCGCATCGTCGCTGTGGACGCTTGGATGCGATCAGCCTGTTATCCCCGGGGTAACTTTTAGCCGTTAAGCTGTGTGCATACCACTATGCATCACAGGATCACTAACGCCTACTTTCGTACCTGCTCGACTTGTAAGTCTCGCAGTCAAGCTGGCTTTTGCGTTTACGCTATCATCATGATTTCCATCCATGATTAGCCAACCATTGCGCGGCTCCGTTGCGTTGTAGGAGCCTACCTCCCCAGTAAAACTGCCCACCAAACACTGTCCCTCGCCCGTATTTTTGTGCGGGTCGAAGTTATGCTCACTCATCCCAAAGAGAGGTATTTCATTGTTGTCTAAACTCCCTCCTATTCTAAACAGTTGAAAAAAGCTTGCAAATGTTAAGCTACAGTAAAGCTCCCGGGGTCTTTTTGTCCATGTATACCTAGGCCGCGTCTTCACAGCCATCTCAATTTCGCCGGGTAAATGATTAAGACAGTTACTCAGTCGTTCTACCTTTCGTGCGGGTCGGAACTTGCCCGACAAGGAACTTCGCTCAATAAATTTATTGATAGATCCCTTGTAAATCCATCTCCTCATGATCGCTCATGAGATCGGACTATATCTTCCCCGATTTTATCGGGGTTCTGCGTATAGTCTCTGAGGATTCTTAAGCTGTCTAATTTTCTCAAGACCTTCTAAAGTTAGATGCTGACGTTTTATCATCATTTCCACAATCTCACAAAATAATGTAAAATCATGTCTTTTTGAAGTTCTTAGTTGATTTTGTCTAAAGAAAGGGATTATTTTCTCATATAAATCATTTCGAGAACGAACGCAAAAACGATAAATGTTTTCTTTGTGATTATCATGGCGTCTATTTACAAAAATAGAGCCACAACCAAAAAAGTTTTTAATATCTTCTAAGACATTAAGACTCTTCTGGCCTTGGGTAACTACAAATTCAGGCATTACCTGAAATCCGCTTTTACTTGTTTTGTTCTTAAAAATTGATACTGAGAAACATCCTTCTCCATCGACGAAACCGACAATCCAATTAGCTCGCTTAAGTCTTTCCTGCTGATTGTCTGCACTAGATGCATTATCACTTGGTAAATATGGATACATATTACCATAGTAGCACTAGATACTCAGATTTTCCAGCATATAGCAGAATGCTTAAAACACTCATCGCGTCAAAACGCGACTTACGCTTCTAAGGCAACGAAGTTAGTTACCATAGAACAGTTATAGTTACTGCTGCCGTTCACCGGAGCTTTGATAACAAGCTCAACTCTTTCGAATTTCACTCACCATCATTGACTTACCGGCACTGGGCAGGTGTCAGCCCCTATACGTTGCCTTTCGGCTTTGCAGGGACCTGTGTTTTAGATAAACAGTCGCTAAGTAATCTTTTGCTGCGGCCCCGATAAATCGGGGCAAGGCATCTCCCATAGGTTACGCCTAGCTTTTGTTGCCGAGTTCCTTAATCATCTGTCTCCCGGTCACCTTAGTCTACTCGACCAACCCACCTGTGTCGGTTTGCGGTACGGAAAAATATATGTTTGTCACGCCTTACGGCAGACACAATGAGGCTTTTCCTGGAAGCTGAAACGTATCAAATCATCTCCTGTTGCCAGGAAACTTTCAATCACAACTTAAATTAAACACGGTGACGGATTTACCTATCACCACTATCTCGTTGCTTTGACCCAGCGTACCGGGCTTGATTTTTCCACCTTCGTCACCACCTTGCAAATCCATATATCCTGTAGTCGAATCTTAACGACTTATCCATCGGGCTAATCCCCTTTAACGAGGAAGACCCTTAGGGCCGACTTACCCTCCGCTGATGTACATTGCGGAGGAAACCTTGGGTTTTCGGTGTGCAGATATCTCATCTGCATTACGCTACTCATGCCGGCATTCTCACTCCTAAACGCTCCACCAGGCCTTACGGCACCAACTTCACTGCGTTTAAGACGCTCCCCTACCAATCCCTACAGCCTTGCGGCTATAAAAAGTTTCCAATTTCGGCAAAATGCTTAATCCTCGATACATTTTCGGCGCCACAAACCATCCGCCAGTGAGCTGTTACGCTATCTTTAAAAGATGGCTGCTTCTAAGCCAACTTCCTGGGTGTCTCTGGATCGTGACTTCCTTAAAAACTTAGCATTTATTTAGAGGCCTTAATTGGGAATCTGGGCTGTTTCCCTTTCGACTCATCAGCTTAGACCGACAAGTCTGACTACTGGAATAAAAGTACAGGTATTCGGAGTTTGATTGGTTGCGACAGATTGCTCCGCCACGAACCATTCAGTGCTCTACCCCCTGTGTTATAACCAGCGCTATACCTTAATATATTTCGGGGAGAACCAGCTATCTCCGGGTTCGTTTGGCATATTGCCCCTAACCTCAAGTCATCTCAGCCCATTGCTACGGACACGAGTTCGGTCCTCCTCCCCCATTTCTGAGGGACTCAACCTGCTCAAGGTTAGCTCACCCGGTTTCGGGTTTAATAATTGCAACTAATTCGCCCAGTTAGGGCTCGCTTTCACTTCGTCTTCCCAACTTAGTTGGTTAAACTGATGCTGCAATCAAAAACTCACCGGCTCATTCTTCAATAGGCACGACATCATCCCTTACGGGACTCTGTCTGCTTGTTAGCCAACAATTTCAGTTCTATTTCATCCCCCTCCCGGGGTGCTTTTCACCTTTCCCTCGCGGTACTAGTTCACTATCGGTAGATTTTGATATTTAGGCTTGGATCGTGGTCGACCCAGATTCCCACAAAGTTTATCGTGCTCCATGGTACTTAGGTACAAACTATCGGTGTTTTACATTTCGCTTACGAGCCTTTCACTCTCTTTGGTGGACCATTCCGGATCCTTCTGCTATATAAAACACATCGAATATCGTCTGCCCTGCAACCCCCTGATAAATCAGGGTTTAGCCTATTCCGCTTTCGCTCACCGCTACTGACGGAATCTCATATGATTTATATTCCTGGCGTTACTAAGATGTTTCAGTTCACGCCGTACCCAACCGGTCGCTATATAATTCTTACGAACTATTTTTACAACAGGTTACTCTATAAAGAGTGGATTGCTCCATTCGGAAACCGCTGGATCAAAGGTTGATGGCACCTCCCCAACGAGTATCGCCGCCGTCTGCGTCCTTCCTCGGTCAAAATCTCCTAGGCATCCGTTGTTGGCATTAGTAGTAAATTCTTATTTACACCACACATCCGTAATGATGCGTGGATTTAAGACGTATTTTATCCCGTATTCATTCCGCCCGTTGCGGACTAAACGCGGGATATTCTCTTCACTTGTTAAAGAGCCATTTCTCAATCGATTTCTCAGGTAAACCCTCTCTTACTAGAGGGTTTGCCTCAGAGACCGATCTTGTCCATTTTGTGGACCTGACCGGATTCGAACCGGTGATCTCCTCATTGCAAATGAGGCGCATTAACCAGCTGTGCTACAGGCCCGAATCTGTGATCACAAAATATATTAAAAAGAACAATTGGAACAAAGAAGTGCTGATTACGAGGCTAAATTAGTCCCCCAAAGGGTAAGAAAAAACTATTATTTTTGACAGCATCATAAACGACAAATCTTTTGGTTCGTAAAAGTTATCTTACCACGGCCTCGTAAGGCTGTCAATAGTTGGTTTTTTGGAGATTATTTTTGTTCTTCGAGCCAGCGCTCAGTTTCAAGAGCGGCGGAGCAGCCAAAGCCGGCGGCGGTGATAGCCTGCATATATTCATGGTCATGAACATCCCCTGCCACGAAAACACCCTCCTTATTGGTCTTTGTATGCTCCTGTACTTTAATAAAGCCTTTTTCGTCCACGTCAATCTCTTTAAAGACACTACTATTAGGAATATGTCCAATCGCCACAAAAACACCATCAATTGGCATCTCCCACATAATACTATCTTCTTTTGTCCCTATAGCATGCGCGTTAAGTACTTCATGAAAGTTTTTGGTAATTTCTTCCGGTGTTTTAGCAAGCAATGTTTTATCTGATGTTGTTGTAGTCATTCTTACTTTTTCTACCTTCTGTTCCCCCAGAATTTCTGTAATTTGTGTATTAACAAGGACATGTATCTTAGAATTTGCTTTTACTTTATCCTGCATAATTTGTGACGCACGGAATTGATCTCGCCGATGAACGAGTATAACCTGTTCTGCAAATCGTGACAGTACTAGTGCTTCTTCCATCGCACTATCCCCCCCGCCAGCAACAATAACCTTTTTATTTCTAAAAAATGGCGCATCACAAGGCGCACAAGAAGAAACTCCCCGACCAATTTTGTCACGTTCTCCTGGAACATCAAGCCATTTGGTATCCGCGCCGGTCGCGATAATAACTGATTTACCCTCATAAGTTTTATCAGCTGCCGCAACTATAAATGGTTGCTTGGAAAAATCTGCTTCCTTAAAATTTTCATCCACAAACTCTGCGCCAAATCTTTCGGCTTGCTTACGCATGTTAGCCATCAGATCCGGTCCTTGGATGCCTTCCGGAAAACCTGGAAAATTATCGACTTCAGTTGTCAGCATCAGCTGCCCTCCCCATTTGCCGCCGGCAATAACTAGAGTTTTAAGGGATGCCCGGGTAGTATAAATTGCGGCAGTCAAACCTGCAGGACCAGAACCGAGAATAATAACGTCATACATAAATTATTGGAGGGCTTCATCAAAAACTTTTTTGTAAGCTTCTTTACCTTGAGCACCAACAATAGCTTTAACTGGTTGCCCACCTTTGAAGATCATTACCGTTGGTATACTCATCACGTTATATTGACTGGCCGGGAGCTGGTTTTCATCCACATTCATCTTACCTACAACCATTTTACCCTCGTATTCTTTGGCTAATTCTTCAATAATTGGACTAACCATCCGACAAGGGCCACACCAAGGCGCCCAAAAATCAACCACAACTGGAGTCTTACTTTCAAGTACTTTTTCTTTAAAGTTTTGGTCTGTAAAAGTTACTTCTGCCATAATGTTTATCTATATTAACAAGGGAAATTAGAGGTGTCAACCCCAATTATTCCAATTCCTCGGTTTTGGCGTGGAGGTAGTAGAACCACTGATCAAAGAAGGCAAAAAGCAATTTAAACGGCGCTTCGATAAAAAAATCAAACATATAAAGAAAAATATTAATTTGCCTAATACTTTGTGTCAATTTGCTGCCAACTTTAATTATCGGCATAAAAAGAAAGTCAGTTAATAACGTAAGCAGCCCCTGCCTGTCTCCTACCCGATAAAGACCGGCCAGCATACTAATTCTGTAGGCCAGGAAGGAAACAATAGCCAGGAAGAAGGTGAATATAAACTGACTGACAATATTAAATTGTAATTGAGTTAAGATCAAAACAATGCCGCCGAAAGAAATTACAAATGTACAAAGCCAAAGAATATCAAAGACAAGATGCAAAACTTGGTTTTTCTTTTGGGCACGAACAGTAATTAGCCTATTACCAAGCTGAGGATTTTCATGATAAAGCAACTGATTGATATACTCGAGAATTACTCGGGTATTATCCTCTTTAGGCGTACAAATAAAAAGACTGACTACAATCATCAGAATTGGCGGGATGGCAATATTAAGCGCCATCGACGACCAAATAACATGACCGTACATAAACTTCTCGTAAGTCCCCTCTACCGCGAAAGCAAAACCAACTTTAGTTAAAAGAATAAAGAGCACGGAACGAACAACTGCCCGTTTAACCTTGGAGGAGATACTATTATATCTAACTAGAGCAGCCGCAAAGACTGCCTTCTCCAGCTCTTCCGCATTTTCAAGCATAGTTTTCAAATTTCCCGTATCGGAATTTAAAATATCTTCCAGGACGATAAAAGCCGCACTTCTTCTTTTGACATAAGTATAAATTCTATCTTTCAAAGGATAACTTAATTCCCTAATAATTTCATGGTAGCCGGTCAAAAAGTGATCGGCGGTGTAATCAAGAGTTTCTTTCGTTAGTCTACCAAAATACTGGCAAAACAAATGATAACGGAGAAAGGCCAAATCATCTTTGGCAAAAGCCCTGCGGACAGCCATAAAGACCTGGGCGTCTTTGGTTTCGGGAGAGTCATCCACTATTGACACATCATCTCGCAATACGTGGAACATGAAATTGGTCATAACCTCTTTTTTACGCTTGGGATTAAGAATATATTGGATGTCTGAAGACATCAGATCATAAATCCAGTCGTTAATCACCAGATCTGATACTTTATGTTGCTCCATCACCCGCAAACGCAGAGCTAAATACAAATCAATCGACTCCTCAACTTTTTCGACAATCGATTGGCCTACCTCATTATCAGGCAAATAACGTGCCCACAATAATTCTTTAACTAACGGTATAGCTGTAGTTTTACCATTACCCCCTAAAAGCAAACGGCGCTTAAGAATGCGCTCAATCGTAGCCCGCAGAACGACTTCATCTTCCCGAAATTCCATCGTGTTACGAAGTCGCTCATACCAGGAAGCAAATTTGGAAACAATCGGATTAACGGTTATTTTATGTTCTTCAGTTGGAGGGCGTTCTTCTTCGGTAAAAGATCTCAAAAGAAAGTGAGCAACCGGTGAAAGCGGACGAAAATTTAACATAGGTACTTAACTAGTATAGCTAATTATATACCATAGCTACTTGGAGTGCTAGCAAGCTAGACTTACTCAACTTTTACTGTATAACCAGTTTGCTTAATAAGATCAATAATTTCTTTTTCCGAAATCTTGACCGGATCAAATTCTACTTCTGTGATAGCCTTGGCGTAGCTTGTTTTTGAAGACTTTACCTTTCCTGTATCTTCTAAATCACCATCAATACTGATCGCACAGCTCGTGCAATGCATATCAATAATTTTAAAAATCATTTTTTTCATAAAGGCTAAATCACCTGTATAGTTCCGACATACATACCCATACTGCACATAAAGGCTATATTGCCTGGTTTAGTTGGAGCGGTAAAAGTAAGTGAGTCCGTTTGTCCCGGGCTGACTATTTTTTGAATATTAAGAGTAGGGATGGTAAATGCCTGTACACAACCTGAAGCATTTTGATTAACCAGATTAATTCTAACTGTCGAACCTGCCGCTACGGTAAAACTATTGGGTGTATAACCGGTTGGAGTAATGGTGATATTTTGCTCGCTAACCGGTGCACCCTGCCCTAATGCCTTATCAGAGCAATAACTAATCAGACAAAAACTATTTTTTAAAATTGATGACGGTGTGTATTTAGAACCGGCCAAAGTAAGTGTCGCGTCAAGATTAAAAAGAGCCAAAAGAATAAGCACTACTGCCGCTACCTTCATAAAGCTTTTTTGCAACAAATCACCCAGCCGCATCGTGAAATAACCAAGGACAAAAAATACAGGACTCGTTCCTAAAATAAAAGCAAAAAGAATAGCCGCTCCCGCCAAGGGATTGCCGGAAGCTATAGCTAAAGCCATCATAGCTTGAGTTGTCCCGCAAGGAATAAAAATTGTAAAGGCGCCAAGCAGTGCCGGGGCAAAAATATCACTTCTTTTAGATTGTTTCCTGACCAGCCTAGTTAAAAATCTCGGCGGCTGAATGACAAAATAGCGGAAAATTGGATGCACGTCCAGCAAATTAAGAGCAGTACCCACCATGAAGATAACTACGGCCAGTTGCAAGACTACTTGTGCCTGGATGGAGATTTTAAATAAGGAGCCCAGCCAACCAAGAAAGACTCCTAAAATCGTGTAGGCCACAAGCTTAGCGATCAAAAAAGCTAAAATCGGCAGTGCCTTACCATTCTTTACGTGCTCTTTTAATTTCTCTTCTTCCCGTTGGGCAAGAGTAGCGGCCAAAAGCCCACCCTGCACTGCCAAACAGGTTAATCCTCCGACAAAAAGTCCAGTGGTAAAGATAGTTATTAGATTAACATTCTCCATAAGATTTTTATTATAACAACAACTTAACTCGTTTAAGAAGTAGTGAATTACCAACCACAGAAATCGAACTCATTGCCATCGCGAAAGACGCAAAAATGGGACTCAATAAAATACCAAAGAAAGGATACAAAACACCGGCTGCCACCGGAACTAAAACGATGTTATAACCAAAAGCCCAGAACAGATTGATTTTAATCGTTCGCATGGTCTTTTTGCTAAGCTGGATCGCTCCGGCCACGGAGGCCAAATTTTTATTGATGAGGGTAATATCGGCTGCCTCAATCGCGACGTCAGTGCCAGTCCCCATCGCAATCCCCACATTGGCCGCCGCCAAGGCTGGCGCGTCATTAATCCCGTCTCCGACAAAAGCAACACTTTTTCCCTCAGCTTGAATTTTTTTGACCTCTTTTTCTTTCTCTTCTGGTAATACTTCTGCTAAGACGCGTATATTCCCAAGTTGCTTAGCAATCGCCTGAGCAGTCCTGGAGTTGTCACCCGTAATCATCACTACTTCAATTTTCATAGCCTGTAAAATTTTTACACCCTCTTTGGCAGAATCCTTAAGTGTATCCGCAACTGCAATCAGCCCCGCCAATTTTTGATTAACGGTAATCAGCATCACGGTCTTTCCCTCATTCTCCAATCGTTCAATGTCGTCCTGAACAAATTTTACGATTTCTATTTTCTCCTTTTTCATAAGTCTCCTGTTTCCAAATAATATTTTTTGCTTTCCAATAGCTCCCTCCACTCCATGCCCGGCAATAGCTTTAAAACCGGTGACTTTAGTCAGTTTCAAACCATCTTCATCTGCTTTTTTGACAATGGCCTCCGCCAAACTATGTTCCGATCCTTTTTCAATTGAAGCAGCTAACCTCAAAATGTCATTGCGAGCGACTGTAAGGAGCGCGGCAATCTCTTTATGGGATTGCTTCGTCGCAATGCTCCTCGCAATGACAAAAACTGGAACTACATCTGTCACCTCTGGCTTACCGTTAGTCAAAGTCCCCGTTTTATCAAAAATCACCGTATCAATTTTCTGGGCAATCTCAAGACTGGCCGCATCCTTAATCAGAATTCCATGCTCAGCGCCCTTGCCTGTCCCGACCATAATCGCGGTTGGAGTAGCCAAACCCATGGCACAAGGACAGGCAATAATCAGAACACCAATTGTGTTCAACATGGCGAATAAAAAGGCGGATTGAGTACCAAAAATATACCACGCCACAAAAGTCGCGATCGCCAGCATAATCACCACAGGTACAAAATAAGCAGAGATAACATCGGCCAACCGCTGGATGGGAGCCTTACTGCCCTGTGCCTCTTGAACAAGCTTAATAATCTGAGACAGCATCGTATCCTGTCCGATCTTGTTGGCTTTGTATAAAAAGGTACCTGCTTTATTAAAGGTTGCCCCCACTACGGTGTCACCTCTAACCTTGTCAACCGGAATACTTTCGCCGGTAATCATCGACTCATCAATCGCGGATTCTCCTTCACTGATAACGCCGTCAACCGGAATTTTTTCTCCCGGACGAACTCTAATCACATCCCCTATCTGCACCTCCTCAATTGGAATATCAATTTCTTTTCCGTCTCGCAAAACCCGTGCAGTTTTGGCCTGTAACCCAATTAACTTTTTAATAGCAGCTGACGTTCCTGCTTTGGCCTTGGCTTCAAAGTACCGCCCCAACAAAATTAAACCAATAATTATCGTTGAAGTGTCAAAATACGGCATCGGGTCAATCCCTAAATTTTTAACCAGTTGTGGATAAAAGGTTACAAAAGCGGAATAAACATAAGCAACGGTTGTGCCGATGGCAACCAAAGTATCCATATTGGCAGTGCGGTGACGAAGTGCCGGAAGCGTTGCCTGATAAAAAGCCAACCCTGCCCAAAATTGTACCGGTGTTGCCAAAATCAGCTGTACCAAAAAATTCTTAAGAATATCAGGCGCGGTCTCCATCAGGCCCGGAAAACTCCCCCACAGGATTAATCCTCCCAAAACTAAACTGACAATAACTTTTATTTTCAAAGCTTGCTGCTCTTTTTGTTTTTCTTTCTGATCTTCATCTTCATGCATAGCCTCATCCTGAAGCATGGCTTTATAACCAACTGAAGAAACCGCTGACTCCAATTGGTTATCGGTTACTTTTTGGCTGTCATAAGAAACAGTTGCTTTTTCGGTTGCCAGGTTAACAACCGCATCAGTAACGCCGTCAACTTTCTTTAATGACCTCTCCAGAACATTGACACAAGATGCACAATGCATACCTTTGATTGAAAAAGTTTTTTTCTCCATCTTATTTAACCACTATCTTCCCATGAAACATGCCCATCCCACAGCTATAACCAAATTCGCCAGCTTCCTGAGGCGTGATCTCAACTGTTACCGGCTCATTTAGCGGTAAATGCTTACGAATTTTAAAATCTCCTAGTACTACCTCTTCCAAACAACTATTACTATCATGACGAATAAAAGTAATCTTGGTAGCTTTACCCTTGGGGATAGAAATGACTTCTGGCGAATAACCGCCATTAACAATAATTTCAACAGAATCCAAAATAGTCACCTCCTTTGTTTTTTTTAACAAAAAAAACAAGTAGACAAAAATTATGCCCAACAAACCAACAATAGCCACAACTACTTTATCAAATGTCATAATTAGGATTGTTTTTTCTTAAATACCTGCATAATTTCAGAGATAGCTTCATCTTTTTTGCCCTTCCCGATTGCGTCAGCGACACAGCCTCGTAAATGATTTTCCAACATTAAATTATCTGTTTCTTTGAGCCCAGCTTGTATAGCTTGCGACTGATGCAAAATATCTATGCAGTACTTATTATCTTCAACCATTTTGATGACCTTTTCAAGATGGCCTTTAGCAATTTTAAGTCTATGCAGCATGCGTTCTTGGGTATCCTTTGGACGATAAGTCATAACCTTATGATATCCCCCCTAGGGAGATATGTCAAGGGATTTTTTTGACTATTTTATGTCAGATTAGCGTCAATCATCCTATAACATTATTTGTTATACTTTCTCTAGAACAAATCTTATGGGTGCAGAAAACCGTCATACTGGTGTGCTTACTATTGGTAATCCAACTGTTGACCTTCCTACAAAATTAAGTAACCTAAATGTATCTACTCTACCATCTGGAAAGAAAACTTCTTTCAGTACTTATGCTGGCGTACTTGGGCGTTTATTTGCAGATTTTGCTGATCCAACAGGTGATCTTGGACTTGAGACAACTGGACAAGCCACCGCTGCTGGAAATGTAACAAACGTAACAGCAGCGATTAATAAACTTAGCCCAAAAAGTTCATATAACAGACCTATTATAAAAATTGGGACTGGCGATGGACATGAAGCTACTATAAGAGCCCACCCTGCACTTACCGATGCTATAGTAACGGAACATAAAGGACCAAACTCTGTAAGCATAGTTGTAACAGCAAAGGAAGATCCAGACCGAGATATCATCTCCTTTAAATCAGAAATTCCAGGGGGATTTGAATATGATGGCGATGAACCCCAAGCAATCTATTTAACCTCCGGGGGAACAAACTGGCGACAAACCTACCCCGATGTAACCAGCTATGCTAAAAAACACAAGGATGTTTTGCTGGCTGTTTCACCCGGCTCACAAGAGATGAAAGATAAGGGACCGGAGCTGTATGAAACAATAACTCACGCAACCGTCTTATTTGCTAATAAAGAAGAAGCCCTATCCCTTATTGGCGAAGATCCTGAGACATCAACCTTGCCTATAGACGAAATACTTATTAAAACTAAAAAGCTTGGACCCCAAGTTATATCTATCACGGATGGAGCTAACGGTTCTTATACAATAGACGATCAAAATATTTATCATCTTGGAGTCCTAACTCCTACTGTTCTTCCAGAATTGAGCCACACAATAGTCAATACTCTTGGAGCGGGAGATGCCTATGCCGCCGCTTTCTTCCAAGCACTTATAGAAAATCTCGGAATTGAAGAAGCGATGAGATGGGGTACTCTTAACGCCGCTTTTGTTATTAGAACGGAAGACGCAAACTCTGGACAGCTAATAAGAGCACAAATGATTGACTATGCTAAACGCATTCAAAATGATTTTCGACCAACAATTTCAAATCATCAGGCACTTCAAACCAGACTTGATGCAGATGCTATTTTAAATGGATTTAATCGTCGCTAATAAAAAATTTAATCGTCTCTGGTGCAAAACTCGTAACAGGCTAGATTGACAATAAAAAGAGCAGTTGGCACAATGAAAATGTTATGGAGATAACGTTTTCTACTCCAAAAGGAGGTGACAACTGCTTATGATACTTGTACCAAAAATGCCACAA
>JACREK010000182.1 GCA_016218275.1 Candidatus Gottesmanbacteria bacterium
GAGGGGCTCCCAGCCCGCGCCGCAGCCCGACAATCGGAGGGCGAGCACGGGATGGGAGAGCCGAGCGGCAGGACCCATAAATTAAAATTGTTTCAAAATATAATCTTCTATATCTTAACATTAACTTTTGTATCACTACTTGCTTACTTTACCGTACAAAAAACTATCCAGTACGCCGAGCTTAATAACCGTTGGATTGGAGAAGCAAACAATGCATACAGATATGATGAAAAGAATTTCCAAAATCTTGCTTCGTATCTTTCAACACTCCCCTCTGCCCGTCTCTATGCCGGCCGCCCCGGGAACTGGGGACACGACTTCCGGCTTGGTTCAACTCAAATCTATATGCTTTTTGGTGTCAACGGATTTGATATGAGCCAATTCCTGCCGGAGACCTGGTCCCCGCTTTCTGAAAACGAGCAGAATTTTGATGAAAGAGTAGCGGAAGACTATGATCTTCTAAATCTTAAATATATAGTAGCAGACAAAAATCACGATTTTACCCCTTTTGCAAAACTTGATAAAAAATTTGGCCCTTTCGAACTGTACCAAGTCCCGACCACCGGCTGGTTTGATGTAGTTTCCTCTCCGATGTTTGTCAAGACTGATAAAACGAATTATATAAATCTCGTCCAGCTCTGGCATAGATCTTATGCCCGCAGGTGGAAAATGCATCCTTTGATCTCTGTAGAAAAAAATCCCGTTATTCCCCAAGGAATGCAACGAATAATAACAATGACTGATGAGGTGAGTTATATTGATGGTGGTAACGCCCCCCTTCCCCCTCTTAATGTAAGAGGGGGTGAAGGGGGCGTTAAAAATATCTTCTCCGACTACCCATTTGTCTTCCCCGAAGCCACGATCTCGGCTTATTTAAAAGAAAGCGATAAAGACACCCCTGAAGACACCTGGAAGGTGGCCGAAGGACTCCTTCCAGGTGGAGAAATCAGTAACAACACCGCCATTATCTCCAACGAAAAAGTCTTCAAGCAGACCTATTCAGCCACAGTCGAAGTCCCCAATAACTGCAAATCTTGCTTTATTATGTTTAAAATGAGTTATCATCCTGATTGGGAAGTAAAAATAGATGGACAACCGGCATCTAAATTTGCTGTCTTTCCCTTCTATCTGGCAACTCCAGCAACTCCTGGAATTCACTCTGTTGAATTTACCTATCAGCCAAATAGTCTAAAGATATTACTTCTGATCTGAGAAATTATATTCGGAATTATACTTATATTACGTAATAAACACAAGATTCGCGCTATCAGGTAGCAAGCGGGTGACGCGAGTCAGGTACCCTGTTGATGTGACGTTTAACCCGGCACAGCAACAGGGTGACGAGCGGCAGGCCCTGCGTGAGAGAGACTTAATTAATAACGCGAAAGTCATGATAAATAAGACTTCTCAACTGAAAACCCCGCCCTTTCGAGCGGGGTTTTAGTTTGTAATAAAGAATTCAATTCTTTATCTTCAAGCCATTGGTCTTTGACCTCTGCTTTCGGCAAAACAGGCTCGACAAAGCACTCCTGTTCCTTTTCGGGGAACAAATGGTACCTCATCTTCCTTGCCGCATTTACTGCAAGTAATTTTAGTCATTGTTCGACTGGTCATTCGCTCGGCTTTTCTCTTTGAGCGACAATCTTGACAACGGAAAGGAGGATTATTAAAGCCTTTTTGGGCATAAAACTCCTGTTCTCCTGCTGTCCAAACAAATTGTTTGCCACAGTCTTTACAGACTAAGTTCTGATCTTGAAATTGTGATGTTTGCATCCTGGTTTTCACCTCCCTCGCCCGCCGACTTCGTCGGCCGTAGACGACTACGTCGTCCGAAGGCCGAAGCTTTACTTTATGCGAAGGCGGGCTTTCTAATATTTCCGCTCTCACATAAGGACGGGTCTTATCTGGTCCTCTCTTGATTCCAGGATGCCTGAGGATTCGCCTATCTCGGAGAAGCCAAGGTTACCTTGGAACTGTTTAAGACCTTCAAACTGAAAGTAAGAATTTCTCTTACTTTCATCCCGATCCGCCAGCTGGCGGAGAGGGATCTACACAGCAGTATATACTACTCCATGTCAAAAAGCAAATTAAATTTTCCCCTATGCGGCCGCATATGAGTTTATATATATTTTCTTTATCTCCATATAATAAGCATAAGCCTTATCCCCTAACCAACCCTTAGGTAATAACTCAAACGGTAACTGCGGATCATCTTTTAGAATTGACAGATATTCAAATAATATATTTACATAAGACGAAGATTTGCTTTTTGCATTATTAATAAAATCTTCATATCTCTCGTTTAATTTCTCCAAAGAATAAGTTCTTACCAAGAAGTCTTGGATAGTTGTCTCACCTATACCCCCATCCTGACCGATATCAGATATGATGATTGTTCCCGGTATATTATGTTCCGAAACATAATCGGATAATAACTTTCTTGGATTATAAATATTTATATACGTGCTTTCCTGAATGAGCCTGGAATTGAGACGGAGTAAAAATGATCTGAGCAAATCCCGTTTCACCCTTTTTTCTTCAGGTATATCGTAAGTTATAAGGTAAATCCGTTTATCCCACGGTCTTAACTTCTGATAAGATGGAATAATTTCATTCAATCGCTTCTTCCCGTATTCGGTGATTTGGGGACTATAAAGGTTTTGCCGTTTTTTATACGTCAATAAGTTTTTTTTGAAAATCTGATGCCATGTAGCCACTAAACTGCGACTATTTACTTTTTCTAATATTTGATCTGCTTCTTGAAAGGCTTTATAAACTCCACGTGAACCTTTCTTTCCTACCGATGCTCCAACTAAAGCAACTTGCCAGATCAAAAGATCCACCAAAGAACCAATAACTTTATACGTGGCATCCCTGATAACAGGATTACTTCTCACGAATATATATTATTACCTATGCGGCCGCATGTCAAGAAATTGATAATTTGACATTGTTCCCATTGATTTATTACTATACGAACACTTTACAGGAAAAAATGAATATAGGAGAATATTTAAGACAAAAAGAATTAGCTCAAACGGATACACCAAAAGAAAGATGTCCCCAAAAACCAAAGAAGGTGGTAACTCTTTTTTTCGGAAGGCCTGGTTGTCCCCATTTTATAAGCGAAGGAGGAAAAACCCAATTCCCTTGCGCGGATTACTCTCGAATAAAATGTAGCAATCCTTGTAAATCGCAAGTAATATATGAGAGAGGTATTCAAGATTTAAGAAGAATGGCAGATAATTTTCTACCTCGTTCCAGATAAACATCTGCATTGATTACCGGGGTTAATCAATAAAATGCGCTCCGAGGCTTTTTGGGCGGCTTAGAGCTGCTTGGACAACCAGTCTGGAGACAAGAATCATATTTTTTAATTCTATTAAATCTTTATTGACGTTTTTAATTTTTCCTATTTCTCTCTCCCATTCTCTTAATTTATCCAATGCCTCCAGTAATCTTTTTCTGGTTCTTACAATCCCCACTTTTTCCCACATCAGCTGCTGAAGTCCTTTTCTTATTTTGCTTAAAGATTCACCTGGAAGGAGTCCGTTCGGCCACCTTCCAGGTGTTTTAACAAGTGACGGTAAAGACACGCTCGGCGAGGTGTTACGAAGTGACCCCCCCGAGGTGGAGGGATTAGAAATACACTCCTTTAACCTCAAGGGAAACACCACCGATTCAAGAAGCGAATTGGAAGCCAACCGATTGGCTCCATGCACACCCGTACACGCTACCTCTCCAAAAGCAAAAAGATTTTTGATATTTGTTCTACCGTAAAGATCAACCTGAATACCTCCACAACTATAATGCGCTACCGGTGTCACTGGAATAAGATCACGGCTCAAATCCAAGCCTCTCCTTTTCAATTTGCGGAATATATTGGGAAATCTTTTTTGCAAAAATTCTTTTCCTTTATGCCTTATATCCAGATAAACTTCTCCGCCAGCTGGCGGACCTTTCTGTTGCTCGGCAAATATTGCCCGCGCCACAATATCCCTCGGCGCCAATTCTGCCTGCGGATCAATCTTCTTCATAAATCGCTCCCCAATGGAAGACCTCACCTTGCCCTCTCCTATGAGGAGAGGGTTAGGGTGAGGTAATTTTGATCTTTGTTTTTTGAGCTTTATAAGATATCCTCCTTCTCCCCTTAGAGCCTCAGACAAAAGGAATAAGGGCGATTTTCCATCTTTTAACGCAGTTGGATGGAACTGGATGAATTCCAAATCTTTAACTCTTGCTCCCGCCCGATAGGCAAGCGCCAATCCATCACCGGTCGCCACGATCGGATTAGTAGTCCATTGATATAGTTGTCC
>JACREK010000186.1 GCA_016218275.1 Candidatus Gottesmanbacteria bacterium
CTTTTGGTAATATCTTCTTTTTTATGTCGCAGAGACTTAATTCTAGTCCTGCCTACTTCTTCGTCTTTTCGCATAATTTTTACTTGGTCGCCTCGGGCGATTCTGCCTTTTATTACTTTCACTCCGGCAACTGCTTGGTCTTTAATTTTAAAAAGAGCAATTACTTTTGCTTCTCCCAAAATATTTACTAAATTGCCTTTTTTTAACGCTTCCACCACCTCGTCAATTTCATCAATCAACTCATAAATAATATTATAGGTTTTGATAATAACTTTTTCTGATTCTGCTAATTTTCGCACATCTTCGGATGGTTTGACATGAAATCCGATGATTAGAGCTTTAGAAGTTTTTGCCAAAAGTATATCTGACTCATTGATATTACCGACACCGCTTTCCAAAACTAAAGTATTTTTCAAAAGACTGGCTTGTATTGCTTCTAGTGTACCCGCAGTGTCAGCTTTTATTATTAGTTTTATCTGTTCTTCAGTTACTGCCAGATTTTTTGCAGAAACCTCCATAATATTGGCAGGAGACAACTGAGTTAATTCAACCTGATGTTTATTGAAAAGTATACTTCCTACAGCGGGTAATTTCTTCCATCCCAAAATTTCGGCTGGATCACCGGCTTTGATTTGATTGAGATTTTTTCCCAGCCAATCATGAAGAGCTCTTATGCGGAACTCCTGATTTTCGCAGACGACCTCTTCTCCTTCCTTTAATATTCCCGAACGAACAACAACTGTAGCCACCGGTCCTTTATTCTTTGACAGTACGGATTCTATAACTACAGCTTTAAACTTTTCAAAGCTGGTATCTTGAAGTTGGTGCAGTTCGGCAAGAAGGATAATCATTTCCAAAAGTCTAGGTACTCCTTCACCGGTTTTGGCAGAAAGAGGTACAAGAGGTGTTTCACCGCCGTATTCTTCCAATTTTATACCTAATTTTACAAGCTGCTTTTTAATTTTTTCTAAGTTAATATCCGGCAGATCGATTTTGTTGACTGCGACAATAAAAGGAATTTTCGCAGTTTTTATATGCTCCAGTGATTCTATAGTTTGGGGCATTACTCCGTCATTTCCGGCAACAACCAGAACAGCTAAATCCGAAACATTAGCACCTCTTGAGCGCATTTTGGCAAAAGCTTCATGTCCGGGTGTATCTATAAAAGTGATTTTGCAGTTTTTAGCTGCAAAATCATCCTGATCCGCCAACTGGCGGAGAAGGATCTCTTCCTTGTGTTTGGAGGGGATCCCTCGACTCTCCCTCGATACGCTCGGGATCGCTCGGGATGACAGTTCGCCCTTCGGACTCACTTCTATTTGATAAGCACCGATGTGTTGAGTTATACCGCCGAATTCTTTTGAGACAATATTTGTTTTTCTGATTGTATCAAGGAGGCTGGTTTTACCGTGATCTACATGTCCTAAGATAGTAACCACAGGGGGACGAGGTAAGACTGCTGAGATAGGCATTTGACTTTTCATGTTTATTATCAGAAAGACAGTATAAGTAATACATTTTACTCTTTTTTATCTGTTTCAATATCTGATTTTTTCTCTGATTTTTCTTTTTCTTTATCTTTATCTTTTGTTTTTGCCGAAGATCGTACGCTTTTCTTTTTTGGGGTTTTAACACTTTTTACTGCTTGGGATTTTGGTTTGATATCTATTTTCCAACCAGTAAGTTTACTTGCCAGTCTGACGTTTTGTCCATCTTTGCCTATGGAAAGAGATAGTTGATCATCTGGTACATATGTTGTTGCCGCTTTTTTCTTTTCATTTAATACCACTTCTATATCTTTTGCTGGTGCAAGTGCCCCCTGGATAAATAATTTTGTGTCGTCATTCCATTGGATAATATCTATCTTTTCCATTCCGTTAAATTCGCCGATGACGGCTTGGACTCTGACGCCTTTTTGTCCGACACAGCTGCCTACTGGATCAACTCCTTGCTGGTTGGACAAAACTGCAATTTTAGTCCGGTGTCCTGCCTCTCTGGCGATTTCTTTTATTACAACGGCTCCATTGGCGACTTCCGGTACTTCGCGGTTGAACAGACCGGCAATAAGCCCTTTATGAGCTCTGGAAACAATAATTTGGCTTCCACGAATAGTATCTCTTATTCCTTCTATATAGAAAGTCAGTCGCTGATTTAAACGGTAGTGTTCAGAAGGTATTTGTTCGTTAGGTGGCATAACAGCTTCAGTTTTCCCTATATCCACAATGACATTCGTTCCATCGAAACGAAGTATCATTCCACTGGTAGTAGTACCAACCCGTGAAGAATATTCTTCAATCACGGCCTTTTTTTCTGCCTCTCTTATACGTTGTAAAATCACTTGTTTGGCAGTTTGTGCAGCGATTCGGCCAAATCCAGGAGGTGTTATATCGGTCTTTCCTTTAAATACTTTTGCTTCGCCGGTATTTGGATTTATATTTACATCCAACTCCTCCAGATCTTTGCCTCCATAATCTTTGCGATATGCGGCCAGTATGGCGGCTTCGATGGATTCCAAAACCACCTTAACATCTATGCCACGTTCAGTGGCAACTTGGTTTAGAGCAAGAGCAAATTCACTTCTAACAACAGCAGACATAGATAATTAAAAAATTGGTGGGAATTTCCCACCTTAACTTAGATTGTATTTTATCATATAAATATGCCCTTGACAAGGGGAGTAGTCATGATATAATTTACGCATTATTGAAGGCAATGGCACTAGGCGTACAGATAAAAGTACGCTTCTTTGGTGTTTTTTTTTGCTCCAAAAAAGAATTTCCCGATGCCTAAATTAAAACTTAATTCTCGTCAAATAAACCAAACCAATAGGCAATATTGGGGTAAAAGTTTTGCTAATTTACCCATATTGGATCTTACAGCGGTGCAAAAAGAGTCATATGGGTGGTTTCTTGAAAACGGAATTGCAGAGCTTCTAAAAGAAATTTCTCCGATTGAAGATTTTACCGGTAAAAACTGGACTCTAACATTTGGTACACATCATTTTGATAAACCCCGTTACGGTCCTATAGATTGTTTAGAGAAAGGACTGACTTTTGATTCCCCCTTAAAAGTAGAAGCGATTCTCACCAACAAACAAAACGGGCGCGAAATCCGTCAGGAAGTATTTTTGGGTGATATCCCCACCATGACTGAAAACGGTACATTTATTATAAACGGAGTTGAGCGATGTATCGTAAATCAAATAGTAAGATCTCCGGGTATTTATTTTACCGGAGATGTTGATCCGACAACCGGCAGGACATTTTTTACCGCAGAAGTAAGACCGTTATTTGGTTCCTGGTTGGATTTTACTGTGGGTAGAAATGACGTTGTAACGGTAAGGATAGACAGAAGAAGAAAATATGCCGCTACCACTTTTATGCGGGCTATGGGTATATCAACAGATGAGGAAATTCTTAGTCTTTTTTCCGCAACTGAAAGAGAAAAAGAAATTTTTTCAGCAACTATTGAAAAAGATCCCACAAAAACAAAAGAAGAGGCATTGATAGAGATCTACCGTAAAATGCGTCCCGGAGAACCCGCAGTGTTGGAAAATGCCACAGAACTTCTGAATAATTTATTTTTTAATCCCAGACGATATAGTTTAGGAGCAGTCGGCAGATATAAGATAAATAAAAAGTTAGAACTGTCTATTCCAAATGATAAAGAACACCTAATTCTTACCCGGGATGATGTAGAAAAGATGATTAAGTATTTAATTGGTTTAACTACAGGTGTTGGCGACAGAGATGATATTGATCACTTGGGTAACAGGCGTATAAGAAGAGTAGGTGAATTGGTAGCTACAAATGCTTTTAAAATCGGATTATCCAGACTGGAACGTTCCATAAGAGAGAGAATGAGCCTTGCCGGCACTCAGATTGAGATAACTCCATCACAAATCATTAACGCCAGACCAATAATTGCAGCCATAAATGACTTTTTCAGAACCAGTCAATTATCAACCATTCTTGATCAGACCAATCCGCTTTCTGAAATAGATAATTTACGCAGACTTACAGTCATGGGAGTCGGCGGAATATCAAGAGAACGCGCCTCATTTTCTATCAGAGATATCAATGCTTCACAGTACAGTAGAGTCTGTCCAGTCAGAAGTCCAGAAGGACCTAATATAGGTTTGGTTACATATATGGCATTATATGCTCGGGTCAATGAGTATGGATTTTTGGAAGCTCCTTATAGGAAAGTTATTTTAGAAGGCAGGACAAAACGACCGAGAGTTGTGGAAGAAACAGTTTATTTAACATCCGATGATGAGCAAAAATATTATATTACTCATGCTGAAGTGAAAATCGATAATAAAGGTTATATTTTAGACGAGAGAGTTCCAGCCAGGTATAAAGGTGACTTTCTGGAAACAGATGTAAAAAATATTAGTTTTATAGACGTTGTACCTAGACAAGTAGTAGGCGTTGCTGCTTCACTTATTCCATTTCTTGCCCATGATGAGGCCAACAGAGCGCTGATGGGTACTCACATGCAATGTCAAGCAGTACCATTGATTAAGCCATCTTCTCCGGTTGTAGGTACTGGAATGGAGTCAGAAATTCCAAGAGCCCTAAGGCGTGCAGTTTCTGCTCCTGAAGACGGGAAAGTAATATATGTAGATGCGACCAAGTTAATGATACGCGGAAAAAGTGGTAAAGAATATACATATTCAATTGAAAAATTTAAACGTACTTCACAAAACACTTGTTTTTCCCAAGAACCTAGAGTTACTTTAGGAGAGAAAGTAGCCAAAGGTCAATGTTTGATAGATGCTCCTGCTACACAAAAAGGAGAACTGGCATTGGGGCAGAATTTAGTGATAGCTTATGCTTCTTTTGACGGATTAGGATACGAAGACGCAATCGTGATATCCGATAGATTAGTAAAGGATGATACGCTTTCTTCAATCAGCATTGAAGAGTATGAAACAGAGGTGGTAGATACCAAGCTTGGTTCGGAAGAAACAACCAGGGATATTCCAAATGTTGGAGAAGAAGCTCTGGCCAATCTTGATGAAAAGGGTATTGTGGTAATCGGAGCAGAAGTTAATCCAAACGATATTCTGGTTGGAAAAATTGCTCCAAAAGGAGAAACAGAACTTACCGCAGAAGAAAGATTGTTACGTGCTATTTTTGGTGAAAAAGCGAGGGAAGTGAGAGATACGTCTTTGCGCATGCCACATGGCGAAAAAGGAGTGGTGATTGATGTAAAAATATTGGATAGGGAAAAGGGTGATGAATTGCAGCCGGGAACAATAAGAAAGATTATTGTCAAAGTAGCCCAAATGAGGAAAGTGGTAGTAGGTGATAAGTTGGCCGGCCGGCACGGAAATAAAGGAGTAATCAGTAAAATTATTCCTGTTGGTGATATGCCGTATCTTCCCGATGGCACTCCAGTTGACATAATTATTTCCCCTCTTTCAGTTCTATCCCGTATGAATTTGGGACAGCTGCTTGAATCACATCTTGGTTGGGCAGCAGTCAGGGGTAACTATAAAGTGGCAGTGCCTGTTTTTGAGCCTATTGCAGAAGACAAAATTATCTCAGAACTTAGGAAATATAATTTACCTGTTAGCGGTAAAACTGTGCTTTATGATGGAAGAAGTGGACAGCAGTTTAAAGAGGAAGTAGTTGTGGGAATCGGTTATATCATGAAACTTATCCACATGGTGGAGGATAAGACCCATGCACGTTCGACAGGTCCTTATTCACTGGTAACACAACAACCTCTCGGAGGAAAGGCTCAAATGGGAGGACAAAGACTTGGCGAGATGGAGGTTTGGGCGCTGGAGGCGCACAAGGCAGCTTTCTCACTGCAGGAAATGCTGACAATCAAGTCCGACGATGTAGTTGGGCGTGCTCGTGCTTTTGAAGCTATAGTGAAGGGCGCTGATATCCCGGCATCTACCATACCTGAATCATTTAAAGTTTTGGTGAAAGAATTGCAAGCTTTGGGACTTAACGTTTTGCCTATTGGAACAGTATTAGTAGGAAAAAAAGCAATTTCGCTGGATGAGGAAAGTCATGAAGAGCAAGTAGAGAAGGAAGCTCAAGATTTAGCAAAAGCGTCAGGAGAGGAAATTATTGATGAAACACATGTTTCTTCGGCTGTATCTCCTGCCACTCTGCCGGAAGATGAAAATGTTAAGGGAGGGTTATAGATAGTTATTAGTTAGTTGGTTACTTAGTTACTTAGAAAAGTACTAAGAGCCTGTTTGAATACTCATCATTGTCATCCCGACCAAGCCTGAAAGGCGCGTGGAGGGATCTCTCGCAAATGCGAGCATTTTCTCAGACAAGCTGAGAGATTCCTCGACTGCGCTCGGAATGACAGTTTCCAAACAGGCTCTAAGAGATGAGATAAAAATATGGATAAAAAAGGAAATTTTGGCAATATCATTGATTTTTCTGGGTTAAAATTAACCCTTGCTGCTCCTTCGGATATTATGACCTGGTCATACGGTGAAGTAACTAAACCGGAGACGATAAATTACCGCACACTTAAACCCGAAAAAGATGGTCTATTTGATGAAAGAATTTTTGGTCCTAGCAAAGATTGGGAATGTTATTGCGGAAAATATAAAAGGATAAGGTATAGAGGTATTATCTGTGATAAATGCGGTGTAGAAGTAACACAAAGCAAGGTAAGGAGAGAACGCATGGGTCATATAAAGCTTGCTGCTCCTGTTGCCCATGTCTGGTTTTTCAAAGGTGCTCCTTCAAAATTATCGCTTCTTTTAGATCTGACACCTAAAGCGCTTGAGAATGTAATCTATTTTGCCTCATATTTAGTGACAGAGATTGATCGTGAAGCGCAAAAGAAATCAGAAACTCAACTGGCTGGTGTATTTGATAAGAAAAGGGAAGAAAGAGCCAAAGAAGTGAAAGATAAAATTTCGGAGATTGAAGATGAATTTGAAAAATTAAAAAAAGATACAGAAAAGAAAATCAAAAACAAGGAAGCAAAAGATTTGGCAGTAGAAGAATTAAATTATAAAAAGAAACAACAGATTACCGCTTTACAGGAAGAAAATATCAGAGTTGAGGAAACAGCAAAAGAGATATCAAAAACAATCTCAGAATTGATCGGTAAGCTGCGTCCTTTAACTATCGTATCAGAAGATGAATATATTAAATTACGGGAGTATGAAGTGTCTTCTTTCTTCAAAGTGGGAATGGGTGCAGAATGTATTTTGGATGTATTGAAAAAGATTGACCTCTCCAAATTGACAGCAGATCTTCGGAAAAAAGCTCAAGAAATTACAGGGGCGCGAAAGATTAAAGTCACTAAAAGACTGCGTGTAGTTGAGGGATTAAAAAAAGCCAATATTGACTCCTCTTGGATGATTATGACAGTCCTACCTGTTATTCCGCCGGATCTTAGACCGATGGTACAGTTGACAGGAGGAAAATTTGCCACTTCCGACCTTAATGATTTATATCGAAGGGTTATCAATCGTAATAATAGATTGAAACATCTAATTGAACTGGGTGCCCCGGAGATAATTTTACGCAATGAAAAAAGGATGCTACAGGAAGCAGTTGATTCGCTGATTGATGCAAGTCAGAGAACAACCGGAAGAGTTTCTGCCGCCAATGTACTGCGTTCACTTTCCGATATGTTGCGTGGTAAACAAGGAAGATTCAGACAAAACTTACTGGGTAAAAGAGTTGATTACTCAGGACGGTCGGTAATTGTGGTAGGTCCTGAACTTTCTCTTACTTCTTGCGGATTGCCCAAAGAGATGGCATTGGAATTATTTAAGCCATTTGTTCTGCGAGAACTGATTATTCGAGGACTTGCCCCAAATGTAAAAAGTGCCAAAAATATACTTGAGAGACGTCAGTCTCAAGTTTTTGATATTTTGGAGGAAATAACTAAAAACCATCCGGTGCTTCTTAATCGCGCGCCCACTTTGCATAAATTAGGAATACAGGCATTTTACCCAATACTTATAGAAGGCTCTGCCATAAGAATCCATCCATGTGTTTGTGCAGGATATAATGCCGATTTCGATGGAGATCAGATGGCAGTTCACGTACCATTATCAAAATCAGCACAAGAAGAAGCTAAAAATTTGATGTTGCCGGTTCACAATCTTTTGAAACCCGCAGACGGTACACCGATTACTATTCCAAATAAAGAAATGGCTTTAGGTTGTTATTATCTTACCAATTTCCTACCAGGATCTGAAAAAATCAAAGATGAAGAATTACCCCTCTTTTATTCTACTGAAGAAGCAATTTATGTCCATCAGATTGACAAAGTTGATTTGCGCCTTCCTATTAAAGTGAATATAAATGGAAAAGTTATTCGGACAAGCGTGGGCAGAATTCTTTTTAATGAACTTTTACCTGAAGATTTAAGATTTCATAACGAACCTGTAAAAGCTTCCACTATTAAATATCTGATTACCAGTGCTTTTGAGTTATTTCCGCAAGAAGAAGTTGCAGCTCTTATAGATAGATTTAAAGACTTTGGTTTCTGGGGAGCAACTCTTGCAGGTGGGATGTCTGTTTCTGTCTTTGATAACACTATCATTCCTCAAAAAGAACAGATGATTGCGGAAGCAGAGAAGAAAGTTGCCGTAGTTGAAGATAATTACCGACAGGGGCTAATTACCAATGAAGAAAGAAAAAGACTGCAGAACGAAATCTGGATAGATATAACCGAACAAGTTGCAGATGCCACCTGGTCTTCTATGAATGAAGATAATCCGGTAAAAATTATTATCAATTCCGGAGGAGCACGTGCTTCAAAAGACCAATTAAAACAACTTTGTGCTATTAAAGGTCTGGTAGTCGATCCGCTTGGTAAAATAGTGGAACTGCCGACTAAATCAAATTATAGGGAAGGATTATCTATTTTTGAATATGTAACTTCAACGCGAGGATCACGTAAAGGTTTGACTGACTCAGCTTTAAAGACTGCCGATGCGGGATATTTAACCAGACGCTTGGTTGATGTAGCCCACGATATGATTGTAAGAAGTGAAGATTGTGGAACCAAAAAAGGTATTGAGATTTCCATAAAAGAGGATAGACAGACCAATTTAGTTGGTAGGGTGTCGGGACGAGTTTTAGTAGAGAAAGTAGTATCTCCGAAGTCCAGAAAAGTACTTTTGAAAGAAGGAGAATTGATTGCCGAGGATAAGTTATATCTTTTAAAAGAAGTAGAGAGTGTGATAGTGCGTTCTCCTTTAACCTGTGAATTGAAATATGGTATTTGCGCGGCATGTTACGGTTTAGATCTGGGTAATAAAAAATTTGTCGAAATTGGTACGCCGGTAGGTATTGTCGCTGCACAATCAATCGGAGAACCGGGTACACAATTGACGATGAGAGTCAGGCATGCCGGAGGCATAGTCGGACTGGACGTGACTCAAGGTTTACCGCGGGTTGAAGAGCTTTTTGAAGCAAGAACACCAAAGATGTTTGCTCCACTTTGTGAAATTGCCGGCAAGGTAGCAGTTGAGGAGGGAGAATTTGGCCATAAAGTTACCGTCAGAAGTATAGGAATTAAGCCCGTTGAAGAGAGGGCTTACCTTATCCCTGGTACTTCTGAATTAAGAGTAAAAAGCGGTGATCTGGTTGCAGCTGGAGATGCCATTACATTTGGATCTTTGGATATCAAGGAAGTATTTCAGATAAGGGGTTTATTGGGAGCACAGCGATATCTGTTGACCGAAATTCAAAGTGTTTATGAATCTCAGGGAATTCCTATCCATGATAAACATTTTGAAGTGATTATAAGAAAAATGAGTGATAAAGTTCGTATAGAAACTTCCGGTGATACAACATTTCTTGCCGGAGAACTTATTGACAGAAGAAGATTTGAGGAAGAAAATGCCCGAGTGATTACAGAGGGAGGAGAACCGGCAAGCGCACAGGTAGTAATTTTGGGTATTACCAGAGCGGCTCTTTACACAGAATCCTGGCTTTCCGCTGCTTCTTTCCAAGAGACAACTAGTGTTTTGACAGAGACGGCTTTGATGGGTCGGGAAGATCACTTGTTGGGTCTGAAGGAAAATGTTATAATCGGAAGACTCATTCCCGTAACTGCGGACAGAGCGAAGATAGAAACTTAGAAGTTAGAATAAATTGAAGTTAGAAATTAGAAAGTGAAGTTAGAAGATAGAAATTGGAGAAATAAGTTCTTACTCTAACTTCTAATATCATCGTCTAACATCTAATTTCATAACAAGCTAACTTCTTTTTATTTTTAATATGCCAACAATAAATCAATTAGTAAAAAAAGGCAGAAAAAAGATTGCCAAAAAAATTAAAGCTTCTGCGCTGAGAAAATATTTCAATGCCAAGGACAGGCAGATGAAACAACTATCCTCTCCTTATAAAAGAGGAGTAGTGACTTTGGTAAAAACTATGACTCCGAAGAAGCCAAATTCGGCTCTTCGAAAAGTTGCCAGAGTAAGGCTTTCGAATAAACAAGAAGTTACTGCCTATATACCGGGAATCGGTCATGAGCTTACAGAACATGCAATCGTTTTGGTTCGGGGTGGAAGAGTGAAAGATCTTCCAGGAGTCAAATATCATATAGTTAGAGGTAAATTTGATACGTCAGGAGTCGTAAATAGAAAAAAAGGTCGTTCCCGCTATGGAACTAAGTTATCCGGAGTCGTGGCAGTGAAATCGACAGTTGTAGCAGGTATACCTCAGGCGCCGCCGCCTGTTGTAGCCACATAATAACTATTAATTTTATACTATGTCCAGAACTGGAAAAATCAAAAAAAGACAAATTGAATCAGATCCTATTTATGACAATCGGTTACTTGCCCGTTTTATCAACCGAGTAATGAAAGACGGTAAAAAAACTACTGCCTCCAAAGCTGTATATGGCGCTTTGGAGACAATAAAAAGCAAGAATCTTGATCCGCTAAATGTTTTTCAGACCGCCGTTCAAAATATAGGCCCGCGTTTTGAAGTAAAGGCAAGACGCGTAGGCGGAGCTTCATACCAAGTGCCTACCGAGACGCGCGGTGAGAGAAGAATGTCGCTTGCTATAAGATGGTTGATTGCTGCCGCCAATAGCAGATCCAATAAGGAGTACCATACTTTTGCAGATAAGTTGGCAGCAGAAATTATCGATGCATATAATAATACCGGTGAGGCAATAAGAAAAAGAGATTTGATGCATAGAAATGCGGAGGCAAACAGAGCATTCGCGCATTTTAGATGGTAGGATTGAAATAACCCAATAACCCAATAAACCAATAACCCAATAAATGTTAAAATTTATAAATTTTGCATTTAAATAATTTATTGGTAGTATTGGAAATTGGATAACTGGGTTATTTTTCCTTTTATGGCTGGAAATATTACTTTAACTACAAACAGAACAGTTCCGCTTGATAGAATACGAAATATCGGTATTATCGCGCATATTGATGCCGGTAAAACCACGACTACAGAGAGAATTCTTTACTACACCGGAAGAACCTATAAAATTGGAGATATCGATGAAGGAACGACTCAGATGGATTGGATGCCTCAAGAAAGAGAAAGAGGTATCACAATTACTTCTGCCGCTACAACTACATTTTGGAAAGATGTCAGAATAAATATTATAGATACTCCAGGACATGTTGATTTTACCGCTGAAGTGGAAAGGAGCTTACGGGTTCTTGATGGAGGAGTGACAGTCCTGGATGCGGAAGAAGGTGTACAGTCACAATCAGAAACAGTTTGGCACCAGGCTGATAAATATAATGTGCCGAGAGTCTGTTTTGTAAATAAGATGGATAAACTGGGGGCTAATTTTTATCGTACCGTAAATATGATTAGAGACAGACTTGGAGCCAACCCTGCTATTATGACTCTTCCCATTGGGAAAGAGCAGACATTTACCGGAGCAGTGGATTTATTAACACAAAAAAGTTTAATTTGGGGGAGCGATGAACTTGGAGCAAAATTTGAAGTGAAAGATGAAATACCCAAAGATATGGAGAATGAAGTTGCGGAATATCGTCACAAATTGATTGAGCAGATTTGCGAACAGGACGACACACTTCTTGAAAAATATTTAGGCGGTCAGGAGCCAAGTCAGGAAGAATTAAAAAAAGTACTCCGTCGCGCTACTATCGCCTATAAACTTGTCCCTATCTATTGCGGATCCTCTCTGCGCAATAAAGGCGTACAACCTTTATTGGATGCAGTAGTAGATTATTTACCGTCTCCGCTTGATGTTACGGGAGTAACAGGTATAAATCCAAAAACCGGTAAAGAGGAAACAAGAGAGACGAAAGTTGATGCTTCTTTTTCTGCTTTGGCATTCAAAATACAGCTTGACCCTCATGTAGGAAAACTTACTTATGTAAGAATTTATTCAGGAAAAATTAGTTCCGGATCATATGCATATAACTCAACCAAAGATAAGCAGGAGCGTATCGGAAGACTTCTTTTGATGCACGCAAATCAAAGAGAAGAAATTACTGAAGCTTTGGCAGGAGAGATTGTAGCAGTTGTTGGGCTCAAAGATACGGGAACTGGAGATACATTAAGTGATATCAATCATCCGATAAATTTGGAAAAGATCACTTTTCCGGAACCTGTTATTTCTTTGGCAATTGAGCCCAAAACCAAAGCTGATCAGGAAAAGATGGGTATGGCATTGCAAAGGCTGGCAGAGGAAGATCCTACATTTATTATCAAGTCCAATTATGAAACAGGTCAGACGATAATCTGGGGAATGGGGGAATTGCATTTGGATGTTTTGGTTGACAGGATGAAGCGGGAATTCAAAGTAGATGCCAATGTAGGAGCTCCTCAGGTTGCATATAAAGAAACAATCAGAAAGATTGCCGAGGGCGAAGGAAAGTATATCAGACAGACAGGAGGCCGAGGTCAATATGGCCATTGTTTCTTAAAAGTTGAACCAAAAGGACGGGGTGAAGGATACGAGTTTGTTGATGCTATAAAAGGCGGAGCAATACCAAATGAATTTATTCCTTCGGTGGAAAAAGGAGTGAAGGAAGCTACAGAAAAAGGAGTTCTTGCCGGCTATCCATTGGTAGATATGAAAGTGACACTTTATGATGGGACCTATCACGATGTAGATTCTTCAGACATTGCCTTCAAAATTGCAGGCAGTATGGCTCTTCAAAATGCAGTAAAACAGGCAGAACTTACCCTGCTTGAGCCGATAATGAAGGTAGAAGTGACAACACCTGAAGAATTTATGGGAACAATAATTGGTGATTTATCCAGTAAACGGGCACAAATTTTGGGTACGGAAAAAAGAGGTCACATAGTGGTAATTTTAGCTACAGTTCCATTGGCAGAATTATCCGGTTATGCGACCACACTGCGCAGTCTTTCACAGGGAAGATCATCTTATTATATGGAACCCTCTCATTACGAAGAAGTCCCCAAAAACATCACTGAAAAAATAGTTTCAGCAATCAATCCTTCTTCCACCCGCTAAACTCCCAAAAATAAGAGGTGTCAATAGGAATTCACCTTAGAGGTGTACTTGATATTATATTCCCTCAAAGCTAACTTTTAGTTCCCCACCAAAAGAGGTGGCCAGGCGTTGAAGGAAAGAAATAGTGGGAGTAGTTTGGGCGTTTTCAACTCTGGAGATTACTGATTGTTTTGTTTTTAATTTCCTCGCCAATTGTTTCTGAGTCAGTTTGTGTTTCAGCCGAGCCAATATTATGGCTCTGGCAATTTCATACTCAACTCTGGTTTCTTTCAGAGCTTTTCTAAATTTTGGATCTTTCAATAATAATTTTTTATGTGTTTCCCAGTTCATAGTGTCTATAGAATATCACAATTTTGCTATATAGTCAAGATCATAACTGGTATCCTTTTAACCTCTTCAGAGCAATGCTTATTTCATTTTTAGGAGTTTTCTGTTTTTTCTTGGTGAATCCATGGAGAATAACACGAGTTTCGCGTTATCTGTCATCGCGAGGGAGCGAAGCGACCGTGGCGATCTCTCTTAATATCAATAAGAGATTGTTTCGTCGTCTAACTCCTCGCAATGACATGATGCATATGTTTAACGCGAAACTTGTGGTAATACTCAATTTTCCATTTTTCCATATCCTCATTCTAGCATTATTACTGATTATCCTTCGCCTCGGCCACAGGAGGGAAATTTATAAATAACTCATGTTACTATGTTTTAAAACATGATAACATGAAAAGTGATTTTGA
>JACREK010000184.1 GCA_016218275.1 Candidatus Gottesmanbacteria bacterium
AGGCACCTCCGAGGTGATCCTGAGCGAACGAAGTGAGTCGAATGGAACTCCTCGGATGGTGGAGGAATTGAAATATTATGATTAAGAACATCGCTATTGTTAGTCAATATTTTGCGCCAGCCTGGGGATACGGCGGACCGCCAAAAGCACTTTTATCTCTTGCCCGGCAACTTATAGAACAGGGGAAAAATATCAAAGTTATCACAACAGACGTTTTAGATGAAAAAAGAAACACTGCTCTTTCGGAAACATTGGACGGTATTGAGATTATTCGCTACAAGACAGTTTCAAATTATCTGGCGTATAAAAGAAAAATGATTATTGCTCCGAATGCACTTGAAGACTCCAAAAAAATTATCCAACAGTCCGATTTTGTACTTTTTTCAGATGTGCGCGCCATAATCAATTGGCAATTGTATTCTTTTGTTTCCAGCCTGAAAATACCTTACGGAATATTTGCTTTTGGGGAGATACCGCATGGAGAAGGTCTTAAAGCGCAGCTGAAGAAAATTATGGACTTTTTTTGGGTAAAAGACTTTGTAAAAAAAGCAACGTATAGGTTTGCCCAAACTGCACATGAACAGAAAATGTTTTTTGATTATTTTGGAATACCAATCAGTAGCACGCTATTATTACCTCTACCGGTTGAACTGAATAGGCAGAAAGCAGATAACACTCTTCTTAATAATTATAAGAAAAAATGGGGCATAAAAGAGAGTGACAGGATAATATTATTTGTAGGAAGACTGCATTTTTTTAAAGGTGTTGATTTATTGATTCAGGCAGTAATACCTTTATTAAAAAGTGATCCTTATCTGAAATTATTGATTGTGGGAAGAGATGATGGGGAAGAAGAAAAATTGCGTAACCTTGTCGGGCGTCAGATGAAAAATCAGATAATTTTTACCGGAGCATTATATGAAAAAGATATTATATGCGCTTATAAGCTGGCTTCATGTTTTGTCATCACTCCCAGGTTTTATGAAGAAACACCGCTTGCTGCCCTTGAAGCATTAAGTTATGGAGTGCCGGTTGTAGTAAGCAGACAGGCAGATATTCCCTATTTGGAAGAGTATCAAGCGGGATATGTAGTGCATAATGACCCCGATTCTATAAAAAAAGCTATCATGCAAATATTGGAAAAAGTAAAAAAGAATACAATCCTGATGAAGAAGAATGCCCAAAGGCTGATTGCCGATAAATTTTCAGCAGATAGAGTAGTACAACAACTGTTATCAATTATTAACTAAAGTTTTACACTTTTATGTAAAAACACCTCCGAGGTGTGCGAAGTACTCCTCGGATGGTGGAGGAATTACTGATATCCGAGGTGGTTTATAGACAAAAGTGCAAAACTTGAGAACAAAAATCAATATGATGGAAACAGACTTGCCATTACTTTATAGAATCTTAAAGCCACTGGAAAAAAACAGATTACAGAAGACTGCAGAATTAATCAGCGGTACAAAATTATCTGTTTTGGATATAGGTTGTTCTGACGGTACGTTTCTGTTTGAAAATAAGTTTCGATGGGACAATATTATCGGTATTGATCTTGATAAAAATAGACTTAAAAGAGCAAAAGAAAGAAATTATGGGTTACCGGCAAGATTTATTAATAAAGACTTCGGAAGGTTAAAGATGCCATTTAAAGATAATAGTTTTGATCTGGTTGTATCAATAGCAACGTTACAATATGTATATAATCTTGATCTTTTGTTTAGCGAGGTTTTTCGAGTATTAAAAAAGGGAGGTTCATTTATTTTTGAGGTGCCAAACATGGCCGTTTTTTGGCGAAGATGGCAGTTTTTATGGGGAAGACTGCCCAGAACATCAACAGATGTGTACGGTTGGGATGCCGGTGTGATTCACTATTTCACTTGTCATGATTTGGAAAGATTTGTTGAGGATAAAGGATTTGAAGTTGAAAGAATAAGCTGCAGTGGTATACTAGATGGCTTGAGGCAATATTGGGTATCATTTTTGGGTGCGGATATCATTTTTGTTTGTAAAAAGTAACAGGACTTACGCACCCTGTCATCGCGAGGAGCGTTCTTACGCTCCGTGGCGATCTCTACAATATGCTTAGAGATTGCTTCGCCTTCGGCTCGCAATGACAACACAAACATGGCAACACTGCGTAAGTCATGAAAGTAAAATAAGATTATGGTAGAAATAAAAATCAAACCAAAACAAGCCTGGAAATTGCTTGATATCTCTGAGATTTGGCATTATCGGGAGCTTCTGTATATTTTTGCCTGGCGGGATATCAAGGTCCGCTATAAGCAGACCATATTGGGTATTTTATGGGTAATTTTTCAACCTCTCGTGACTATGACTATATTTACAATATTTTTTGGAAGGATGGCTAAAATTCCATCGGGTGAGTTGCCTTACTCACTTTTCGTTCTCTGCGGACTTGTCTTTTGGACATTTTTTTCCGGGAGCCTCTCTCATGCTTCTGATTCTATGGTAAGCAATGAAAGTATCATCAAAAAAGTATATTTTCCCAAGGTTATATTGCCACTGTCATCTGTAGTTACCAGTTTTGTAGATTTTATTATCAATCTTGTCTTGCTTTTTATAGTCGCGTCATTTTTCGGATTTATTCCCCGTCTAGTTGGACTTATCATTTTTCCATTGGGGATTATATTGACTGCAATTACCAGTATCGGATTGGGATTATTATTATCCTCTTTCAACGTCAAATACAGAGACGTTCGTTACATATTGCCTTTTTTTATTCAAATACTGCTTTTTGTTACCCCGATTATATATCCACTAGCTATAGTTTCTCCGACAAACAGAATAATTATGGCTTTAAATCCCATGACCTCGGTAATTGAGGGGGTCAGATTTGTATTCTCACCGACCTATATGCTCAGGAGTGAACTTATTTTGGTTTCATTTTTATCATCTATTTTTATATTTATTTTGGGATTATGGTATTTCCGGAAAACCGAAGATTTTTTTGCAGACATCGTATGAAACCGATTATTGAAGTTAAAAATTTATCAAAGAAATACCAGATTGGCCTTGCTCAACCGTATTACTCTTTCCGGGAAGCTCTTGCGGGAATTATTAAAAATCCCTTCAAAACATTACGACGGAAAAAATATGGTAAAGAAGGATTGGCTGAGGATGAGATTTGGGCATTAAAAAACGTTTCCCTTAACGTATTGCCCGGAGAGGTAATAGGAATTATCGGCAAGAATGGAGCCGGAAAAACAACTCTTTTGAAATTATTAAGCCGTATCACACCTCCAACCACTGGAGAGATAATCTTGAGAGGAAAAGTAGCAAGTCTTCTTGAAGTAGGAACAGGATTTCATCCAGAGTTAACCGGAAGGGAAAACATCTTTCTTAACGGCGCGATATTGGGGATGAAGAGAGGCGAAATAACCAAAAAGTTTGATGAAATAGTGAAATTTGCAGAGGTGGAGCGTTTCCTGGATACTCCGGTAAAGCACTTTTCCTCCGGTATGTATATGAGACTGGCTTTTGCAGTGGCAGCGCATCTAGACTGTGAAATTCTGATGATAGATGAAGTTCTGGCTGTAGGAGACGCACAATTTCAACAAAAATGTTTAGGAAAGATGGAAGATATCTCCAAAACGGGAAGGACAGTCCTTTTTGTCAGTCATAATATGAGTGCGGTAAAAAAGTTATGTACCAAAGGCATACTCCTTCGAGATGGAAAAGCATCGGATTTGATGAGAATTGATGATTTGGTAGAAAATTATCTGGCAGAGAGAACTAGGGGTTTTGAAAATGTTTCTATTAAGCTTGAGAAACTTGGTATAGAGTTTACTAATTTTCAAATTAACAATTATACTCTTTCCAAAAAACCTGAAATCTTACCCAATAAGCTTACAACTGTTTCTTTTGATTATTTCTCAAAGTTGCGTTCATATGATTTATGCATAAGCATCGCTTTTCGTAAAAAAGCCGATTATACCTTACTTTTATACACTCATAATCATCTGGAAAATGTCCGGTATAAGACAAAAAGAGGGGGACATGTAACGGTGCGGTTAAACCTTCCACAAGTTGCCCCAGGGGATTATACACTGGAATTACAGGTTTGGCTTGATTCAAAATTAGTAGTTGATGCTTATGAAGTAGGCGATTTCAAAATTTTGCCTACTCCTTTTTTTGCCGCAAATCAAACTTTTTCCACTTTTCCGGCCCAACTTTTGTTGCGTTCAGACTGGGAATTCAAATCAAAATGAACACGACTTTCGCGTTATTAGACAGAGTTAATCTCGGAGGGTCCTGCCGTTCGTCACCCTCTTGTCTTGCCGGGTTAAACGGTCAAGCCAAGAGGGTACCTGACTCACGTCACCCATTCTTTTTCTGTTAACGCGAAACTTATGATGAGTCTCATCATAAGTTTCG
>JACREK010000183.1 GCA_016218275.1 Candidatus Gottesmanbacteria bacterium
GTGGTCACCGCTGCTGCTTATTTTGATTTTTTGAAGGAATCCGGCATTAGCAGAAAGATAAACGCTATACTGAAACTGCTTAATCATCAAGACCCGAAAAATCTTGCGGGAAGCGCAAATTCCATACAAAAGCTGATAAAAAATGCCCCCATTCCCCAAAATATCGCCAGGGAAATAATGATTGCATACCTGAATTTAGCCTCCGAAAGCAGGAAAAAAGCATCCCTCACCAAGCGTCTTTCGTCGGTATTGAAGGAGCCGTATGTAGCGGTGAGATCCAGTGCTACAGCCGAAGATCTGCCAACCGCCTCATTTGCCGGACAGCAGGAGACTTACCTCAACATCAAAGGCGAGGCAAATGTCGTAAAGAAAGTAAGGGAGGCATGGGCCTCTCTTTTTACACCCAGGGCAATTTTTTACCGTGAAGAACAGAAATTTGACCATTTTAAAGTGGGAATTGCGGTGCCCGTACAGCTGATGGTTACTTCCGCTACCTCCGGAGTGATGTTTACTGTCGATCCGGTCACCAATGACAAGACTAAAGTCGTTATAGAAGCAATTTACGGTCTGGGGGAGCTGATTGTTCAGGGCAGTGTCACTCCCGATCATTTTGAAGTGGATAAAAAGAAACTGGAAATTTTAAGCAAAAATATTGTTACACAGCCAAAAATGCTTACAAAAGTGGACGGGAAAACCCGCGAAGTGAAGGTAACAAGAAATATAGCGGATAAGCAAAAAATCAGCGATAAAGAAGTTGTCCAAATTGCCAAATTGGGAAAGTTATTGGAAAAGCATTACTATTTCCCTCAAGATGTCGAATGGGCCATTGAAGACGGACATGTCTATGTGGTCCAGACACGGCCGATTACCACCCTTCACTCTGACAAAGGTCAGAGTTCAGGGCAAGCTCAACTGCAACAAAAGGTTTACCCTGAAGCAGCCGTGCTGCTGAAGGGCGATCCTGCCTCACCGGGGATTAAATCTGGGCCAGTGAAAATAATTTTCAAGCCATCAGAGATCGATAAAATTGTTTCCGGAGATGTTTTGGTAACGGTGCAAACTAACCCTGATTTTGTCCCGGCGATGAAAAGGGCAGTTGCTATAGTGACAGAAAAAGGCGGCCGGACTTCACATGCTGCCATAGTCAGCCGGGAACTGGGCATTCCGGCGGTGGTCGGAACAGGAAACGCAACCAAAGTCTTAGCCAACGGTATGGTAGTGACAGTAAATGGAGGGAAAGGAGAAATCTATAAAGGCGGTTTAACCAATGAACAAAAAACTATACTTTTATCCCAGGCAGCCGCCAAAACCTCAACTGTGAGACTTAAAACGGCGACAAAAGTGTATGTAAATATGGCCTCTCCCAGTAGAGCCGAAGAAGTAGGCAAAATGAATTTTGACGGAGTAGGACTTCTGCGGGCGGAATTTATGATTGCCGATATAGGCACGCATCCCAAAAAACTGATAAAAGAACACAAAGAAAATGTTTTTATCACTAAACTGGCTTCCGATCTGGTCAAATTCTGCAAATCTTTTAACCCGCGGCCGGTTGTTTACCGCGCCACCGATTTTAAAACGAATGAATACCGCAATCTTATTGGCGGAGCGGAGTTTGAGCCGGAAGAACCAAATCCCATGCTTGGGTTTCGTGGAGCTTATCGTTATATGTCCGACCCGAAGGTATTTGAACTGGAACTGGAAACAATTAAACTGGTCCGCAACAAATACGGTTATAAAAATTTATGGCTGATGCTGCCTTTTGTGCGGACAGTCAGAGAGCTGGTTGAAGTAAAAAAGATTATTGCGGCAGCGGGACTGTTGCGGTCTCCTACTTTTAAATTATGGCTGATGGTGGAGATACCGTCTAATGCAATTATTTTGGATCAATTTTGTGAAGCCGGCATTGACGGAGTTTCTATCGGTTCCAACGACTTAACCATGCTGATTTTAGGAACTGACAGGGACAATACGGAAGTAGCTTCTGAATTTGATGAAAGAAATCCGGCAGTGCTTTGGGCTATTGAACGGGTGGTAAAGACGTGTCATAAATATAATATAACCTCATCCATCTGCGGACAGGCGCCGTCCGATTATCCGGAATTAGTGGATCAGCTGGTTAAATGGGGCATTACGTCAATGTCCGTAAATCCAGATGCGGTGGATAATGTCCGGGAGACGATTTATCAGGCAGAGCAAAAGATAATAAGGAAAAGATAGAACAGGAGAACGCACTTATCGTTCGAGCGAAGCGAGAACTATCTCATTAGTTCTCGGCTTTGGGCCTCGAACAATATGACTTAAGACACCTCCGAGGTGATCCTGAGCTTGTCGAAGGACTCCTCGGATGGTGGAGGAGTCAAAATAGACTAAAATAATTTATTAATGTTTTCTTGTATGAGCAAAATTAAAGATATAAGAGCTTTTGAAATAATCGATTCACGCGGCAATCCAACTATTAAGGCAGAAGTAATATTGGATGCCGGAATAATAGGGGGCGCTTCCGTTCCGTCCGGAGCATCCAAAGGCACACATGAAGCTTATGAACTTCGCGATAATGACCCGGATCGCTATCATGGCATGGGAGTGTTGAAAGCTATAGAAATCATCCAAACTATTATCCTGCCAAAACTTAAAGGGTTGGACCCGACAAACCAGCGGGAAATTGATGAAATAATGATAAATCTGGACGGGACGGAAAATAAAAGTAAACTGGGAGGAAATAGCACTCTCTCTGTCTCTTTAGCCTGTGCCCGGGTGGCGGCGAAGTCATTGGGGAAACCCCTGTATCAATACATTAATGTCATTCTGAACACATTCGGCAAGCTCAGTGCAAGCTCGTTTCAGAATCCCCTTAAGACCCTGAAACAAGTTCAGGGTGACAGTTCCTGTCAATTCGGGATGACATCAAAATCCGTCACTCCAATGTTTAATATTATAAATGGAGGATTACATGGCTCTGGGAAATTTAACTTCCAGGAGTTTCTTCTCATACCAAAGCCAGGACTTCCCTTTAACGATGCGCTAAGAATGGGTGTGGAGATTTACCAAAGTTTAAAAAAAAATCTTTCCGAAAAGAATTTTATATACAGTGTCGGAGACGAGGGGGGATTTACTCCTCAATTTACCATCAATGAAGAAGTCTTGGATTTTCTTATCGACTCAATTAATAAATCAAGTTACTCGTATGGGAAAGATGTTTATCTGGGACTGGATTTTGCCGCCTCATCCTTTTATAAAGATAATTCTTACACGCTGGTGAAAAACGGTGAACCGCTGGATAAAAGTAAATATATAAATTATCTGGTCGCCTTTGCCCAAAAATATCAACTCTACTCTCTGGAAGATAGTTTATATGAAGATGATTGGGAAGGGTGGA
>JACREK010000185.1 GCA_016218275.1 Candidatus Gottesmanbacteria bacterium
GATCGTTTTCTGCCTCCTCTTCGTGCCTTTGGAACCTCCTTCCCTAATATTTCCCATTCAATATCTGTCAAATCCGATGGATAGGCAGTCATTACCTTACTCTAGCAAATTGTGGCTCACTTTTCAAACACGCTCTAAGATAATCCTTGATCAATTGATGAAACGCAGGCAAAAACAGGCAAAAAGTCTATCCAATATAGATACTCAAATTGAACAAATAGAATTATCTCTAAAGAAACTCAAGACTGAAGAAGATCGTCTTATTAGGGCGTATACTGCGAGTATATTAACATTAGGCCAATTAAAAGAGCAGAATCAAAGCCTGCAAGATAAGAAAGAGCAATTAAACACTGAAAAAGCTAAATTGCTAACTTTTAAATCTAATAAGCAATTAGATCACAAGGGGGTGAAGAATGTTAAAATATACTTAAGGAACTTTAAGCGAGCATTAGACAGGTTTGATTTTGAAAAGAAACAGAGATTTTTAAGATTACTTTTAAATGAAATAATAATCAATGAAAGACAATTACTTATTCGTGGTGTATTACCAATCAAGGCTAATTTTAATTTGTGTCCACAACCTGCTGCTGAAAGGCCCACCCGGCGCCGGTAAAACCTTACTTGCTCGCACTCTTCCCTCCATCCTACCCAAACTTACCTTTGACGAGATGGTTGAGGTCACCAAAATTTATAGCATCGCTGGCATTTTGGGCAAAGAAGCGATGGTCAACAAACGCCCCTTTCGTGCACCTCACCATACGACTTCTATGGTTGGACTTATTGGCGGCGGCTCCAATCCCAAACCAGGCGAAATTACACTTGCCCACCGCGGCGTTCTCTTCCTCGATGAATTTCCCGAATTCCCTAGAATTATGCTGGAGAGTTTGCGCCAACCGATTGAGGACGCAGTGGTCTCCATTTCAAGGGCTAAGGGCAAAACGACTTTCCCAGCCAAGTGTATGCTGGTGGCTGCCCAAAACCCCTGCCCATGTGGATATCTTGGGGATAAGTATCACCTTTGTACCTGCGCGCCTACCCAAATCCTCAAATACCAGAAAAAAATCTCTGGCCCACTGCTGGATAGAATTGATATCCACATTGACGTCCCGGCCGTCAAAGTGGAAAAGTTAACTGAAAAAGAAACAGCCGATATTGAAAACTCTCAACAAATCAGAAATCGGGTCCAAAACGCCCGTGATATCCAAATCCAAAGATATAAAGACAAAAATATTACCTCCAACGCCGAATTAAACAATAAAACCATTAAAGAATTTTGCCAACTCTCAGACGCCTGCATTGACCTACTCAAACTCGCTGTAGCCAAAATGAACCTCTCCGGACGGGCTTACTACCGAAGCATCAAATTAAGCCGCACCATCGCCGACCTGGACGGCGCAGAGGACATCCAGCCCAACCACATCGCCGAAGCTTTACAATACCGACCGAAGAATAACCAATTATAATAAAGTGGGTGGCACGACTGAAAGGGCTCCCAAAGCGCGCAGTCCGTTGAGTAGTGGCTCACTAGGACGAGCACTTTGGGAATGAAGTCGGGACAGGACCCGCAGATATATTATGGAAAAAGGATTAACACAACAAGAAACACAAATATTATTAAAAAAATACGGGAAAAACCGGATTGAGACACATTCAACTACCTCTGCTCTTAAAATCTTTTTGTCCCAATTCCCAACTGTCATTAACGCCATTTTAGTAGTTGCTGCTGTATTTTCATACTTAATAGGACATGCACTCGACGGTTCTTTTATTTTAGCCATTATTTTTCTCAATTCCCTCTTTGGCTTCATACAAGAGTATCGAGCTGAAAAATCTTTGGAAAAATTAAAAAACTATGCTGCACCGACCGCCAGAGTTTTAAGAGACGGCAAAGAAAGCCAAATTAATGCTGAAGATTTGGTTCCCGATGATATCGTCATTCTCTCCGAAGGCGCCAGAGTCCCTGCCGATGGAGTAATCATTGACGCTAACAACCTTGAAATTGACGAAGCCATCCTCACCGGAGAATCACTACCAGTCATCAAAAATAATAACGACGCTACCTTTCTTGGTACGCTAGTCACCCGAGGCAATGGCATGTTAAAAATTACGCAAACAGGTATGGCTACCCGCTTTGGTGAAATCACTAAAACTCTTGGCACCATCACCGATGAAAAAACACCACTCCAAAAAGATTTTACCCATTTAGGCAAAGTCCTTTCGCTTGCGGCATTACTTATCGCTCTTTTGGTCATCCCAATTGGGATTTACCACAAACAGGATCTTATTCCACTAATTCTAGTCGCTATCAGCATCGGCGTTGCAGCTATTCCCGAAGGACTTCCAACCGTGATTACGATTGCCTTTGCCGTCGGCAGTAGTCGCTTGGCCAAGAAAAACGCTATTGTCCGCAAAATGGCAGCAATCGAAACCCTTGGCGCCATCCAAGTTGTGCTGGTTGATAAAACCGGCACGATCACCCAAAATTCGATGCAGGTCAAGCATGATTGGCTCAAAAACAAAGAATCTTTGCACCAAATGCTCCGTGCTTGTGTCTTGGGCAATACAGCCTCGCTTGTAGAAAAAGAGAATGGCCAATACGAAATTGTTGGCGACTCAACTGACGGCGCCCTCTTGCTGTGGGCAACCAAACACGAGCATTTTCCCCACATCCCGGAAGGTAAAGTCCTTGATGAATATGTTTTTGATACCAATACGCAAACCATTACCACGCTTTGGCAACAAGATGGACATGAATATGTTTTCGTCCGAGGCGCGCCTGAAGCAATTCTTGACCGCTGCACGATCACCGAAGCTGAAAGAGAAACTGTCACTAAACAATATGAAGCCTTTGCCAAACAGGGGCTACGCACCATCGGCTTTGCTATCAAAAAAAATCACCATTTTGAACAAAAAAAACGCGAGCATTTAGAAAGTAATCTCACTTTTATCGGTATTCTGGCGCTTTACGATCCCCCCCGACCAGAAATCAAAGAAGCGATAAATAAAGCCCGCACTGCCGGAATTCATGTTTGCATGGTTACGGGTGATAATGACTTAACCGCTCTAGCACTCTCCAAAGAAGTAGGCTTAATTGAAAAAGACGAAGAAGTAATTACAGGAGAAACCCTTGAAAAGATGTCTGATGCAGAACTCTCGGATATTATCTTAAAAACCCGTGTTTTTGCCCGTACCAGACCTGAACAGAAACTGCGCATTGCGACTCTGCTCCAAAAGCAAGGGATTGTGGTTGGAGTCACCGGAGACGGCGTCAATGATGCCCTAGCCCTTAAAAAAGCAGACGTGGGCGTAGCCATGGGTAAGAAAGGTACAGATGTAGCCAAAGAAGCTTCCGACATTATCCTTGCTGATGATAACTTTGCAACCTTAGTCCATGCGATTGAGGAAGGCAGGGTCATTTACAAAAATATCGCCAACGCCATTCTTTATCTCCTGTCTGGCAATTTAGCTGAAATTTCAATTGTGTTAGTGGCTAGCGTTCTTAATCTCCCCTTCCCCTTGGTGCCAACCCAAATTTTGTGGATCAATTTGGTTACTGACAGTTTACCCGCACTTGCTTTAGCCACCGGTAGTCGAGATGGCAAGGTATTACTTAACAAGCCCCGTGATCCAAATACACGATTATTATCGAAAAATAGAATTTTAACGATTTGCTTAATTGGCTTCTCTCTAACTGCCTTTTTGATTTCCCTTTTTGCTTTTACTTTACAAACTCAATCTCTAATTATTGCCCGCACGCTTATTTTTAATGGCTTAATCTACGCTCACCTTGTAATCGCAATTGGTTTTGGTTGGCATTCAATTAAAAAAGGTCACCCCTTTCTTATTTTTACAATTCTTATAATTGCAGTTTTGCAGATTATTATTACTTTCGTCCCCTTCTTCCAAAACATCTTCCACCTAGCGGTTTAGAGGTTCCTTTAATCCCAAATGTTTATACGCGGCTTTTGTAGCAACGCGGCCGCGGGGGGTTCGCTGGAGAAAACCAAGCTGCAACAAATATGGTTCTACTAAATCCTCCAGTGTGCCGCTGTCCTCAGAAATCGTCGCGGCAATGGTCTCAACGCCCACTGGTCCGCCGCTGTGTTTTTTAATTACGGCTTCCAAAAACTTCATATCCAAAGGATCAAGTCCCACACTATCAACTTCTAGCATTTCCAAAGCTTCTTTCGTCACTTGTGGAGTAATTTCTCCTTTTGCCTTTACCTGTGCATAATCTCTGACTCGCTTGAGTAACTTCAAGGCAATACGCGGTGTCCCCCGGGCTCTTTTGGCAATTTCATAGATACTGTCTTTATCGATTTTAATCCCCAGCTTTTGCGCTCCTCCAACAATAATCGTTCCCAGCTCCACTGGTTCATAAAAATTGAGCCGATGCACGACGCCAAATCGATCTCGCAACGGTGCAGAAATAAGTCCAGCACGAGTCGTCGCACCAATAATCGTAAATTGCGGCAAATCAAGTCTAAGTGTTCTGGCTGACGGACCCTTTCCAAGAATAACGTCCAACGCATAATCTTCCATCGCCGAATACATGGTTTCTTCAACGGTTTTATTGAGACGATGAATTTCATCGATAAACAAGATATCGCCTTTCTCAAGATTGGTGAGGATAGAGGCGAGATCTCCGGAGCGAGCAAGCGCAGGACCTGAAGTAATGCGAATATTAGATTTCATTTCCCGCGCGACGATATGGGAAAGCGTCGTCTTCCCTAGTCCAGGAGGACCATAAAAAAGCACGTGCTCAATGGCTTCTTCCCGCTTTTTGGCAGCTTCAATCGCGATTTGCAGTGCTTCTTTAATATTGCTCTGTCCATGAAACTCGTCCCACGAACTGGCACGAAGAGAAGTAAAGAGCTTCTCCTCCTCTGGACTAACATCTTCAATTTTCGGATCAACTTTTTTGCTCATTTTATTTACCTAAATACTTTAACGCTAAACGTACTTTTTCACTCACCGTCTCACCTTGTCCATTTAAACCTTTTAGAGCAGCGCGTGCTTCCGCTGGCGTAAAACCAAATGTCTTAAGCGCGGCCACAACTTCATCACTCTCTGCCCCGTCCTGCGACAAATCCAAATCTTCCTGACCACCAAGTTTATTTTTGAGTTCAATAATGATCTTCTGGGCATTCTTCTTACCAAGTCTGGGAACGGAGGTAAAAAATCCAACATCATTGCTAGTAATGGCATTGATAATCTCTTTGCGGGAACCAACTGAAAAAACGCCTAGAGCCGTCTTACAACCGACGCCTGAAACACTAATCAAATACTCAAAAATTTTCAAATCTTGAGGTTCGGTAAAACCATATAGCTCCAAAACATCTTCACGGACATGGGTATGAATAAATAATTTCACGTCTACTCCTGGAGTGACAACGACATTGGCAGGGATCAAAACTTTATAACCAACACCATTAACATCGACAATAATAAATGAGGCTTCTTGATAATCAACTTTTCCTTTAAGGCTTCCAATCATGGCTATAAGTAGGATGAGTATAACACAGGACTACTAGAAGATAAACGGAATTAGCGTCTTCGATTTTTTCATATAATCTGAGTATTCTTTACCAAAATGCTCCTGCAATATTTTTTCTTCTCTTTTTGCTTGAATATAGGCGACCCAAAAACCAAACAATGCAAAGAAAATAAACAGATAACTCTTCGCAACCAATTCTGCCCCGGTAATCGCGATAACGAGTCCAGTATAAATGGGATTACGAATATATTTATAAATTCCGCTCGTTACGAGTTCATGATCCTTTTTAATTTGATACTCAGCTGCGTGCGCCCAATTGGTTCCCAAAACTCTTCTGGCGCTAACGCTAATTGCCATACCAAGAATTACTAAGAGCGTGTTTGAAAAGTGAGCCACAATTTGCTAGAGTAAGGTAATGACTGCCTATCCATCGGATTTGACAGATATTGAATGGAAAATATTAGGGAAGGAGGTTCCAAAGGCACGAAGAGGAGGCAGAAAACGATCAGTCAATGTCCGAGAAATACTCAATGCCATCTTCTACGTGCTTGATAACGGAATCAAATGGAGATCACTGCCGCATGATTACCCCAAA
>JACREK010000187.1 GCA_016218275.1 Candidatus Gottesmanbacteria bacterium
GGATTTGATTCCGGCATAAGAACATTAGAAAGAACCATTAATGGTATCTGCAGAAAAGTAGCCAGAATGATTGTAGAGGGAAAAGCCCAAAGCTTCCGCATCACCAACGACAATGTCAAACAATTCCTGCCGACTTGGTAAAAATGATATAACGCGTTAAATATGTCAGTCTTGTGTAAAATGTCATCCTCGCGAAAGCGAGGATCAAAGAATAATGAGCAATTACTATGTCTATATTTTAGGAAACAACAGACCAACTCTATATATTGGTGTAACTAATAATCTTATAAGAAGAGTTTACGAACATAAACAGGGATTAGTCAAAGGATTTACTAAAAAATACGGACTTAAAAAGTTATTGTATTTTGAAGTTTTTACTAATATAGAAGATGCGCTTATAAGAGAAAAACGATTAAAACATTGGGAGAGAGAATGGAAACTGAATTTGATCAAGAAAGCAAATCCATCATTGAGAGATTTATATGAAAATATTATAAGATGATTCCCGCCTATGCGGGAATGACAGAAGAATATGAAAAAGAAAACTAATACTCCAAATTTTAAATCTCACAAAAAGGATACAATGCTTGACCTGACTGATGCAAAAGAAGCAGAAAAAGCAAAGAAAGAAGCAGATGTATAAATTGTTAGAAGAATTGCACAAAAAGATTAATAACTGCAGAAAGTGTCCGCTTTATAAGACTGCTAAACATGCTGTACCTGGAGAAGGAAATCCAAAGACAAAAATCGTGTTTGTGGGAGAAGCTCCGGGACGAGTTGAGGATGAAACAGGCAGACCTTTTGTAGGAAGAGCCGGCAAATTATTGAATGAACTTCTTGATTCAATAGGACTGAAAAGAGAATCTGTTTTTATCACCAGTGTCGTCAAACACAGACCGCCGAAAAACAGACAACCGAAATCTCCGGAAATAAAGAGGTGCAGTTTTTGGCTCAAACATCAATTGTCAATTATCAAACCGGAATTGATAGTCACTCTTGGACGCTTTGGCATGGAATATTTCTTACCAAAGGAAAAAATTTCCCAAATACATGGTACAATAAAAAAAACACTGGTAAACGAAAGATTTATTAGCGTCTTCCCGGTTTACCATCCGGCTGCCGGACTGCGCAGTACCAGAAATAAAAAGAGATTATTTGAGGATTTTCAGAAATTAAAAAAAACAATATCACATGATTTTTAACCCATTGCATTTAAACCGCCCTAGCCCGCCACAATCTTCATCCGGTACTCTTCGACTTATCTCTCTCGGAGGCTTCGGCGACGTAACTAAAAATATGTTCGTTTATGAATATCGGCGGGATAAAAATAATATCTCGGATATTCTGATTGTTGACTGCGGTATAGGATTCCCTGATGAAGCGATGTATGGAATTGACCTGGTTATCCCCGATATTACCTATCTTCGGGATAAGAAAGATAAAATAAGAGCAATCGTACTTACCCACGGACACGAAGATCACATCGGCGCTCTTCCTTATATACTTCCCGAGTTGAAAGTTCCGGTATACGGTACCAGGCTGACTGCGGCTTTGGCTGAAGTGAAACTGCGTGATTTTGGTCTGCATACTCATATAAACGTCACGGATATAGATAATGTATTAAGGATAGGCCCATTCAGTGTGGAATTTGTTCATGTCACCCACTCTATACCAGATGCCACAAATTTAATCATCAGAACTCCGGTTGGTATCTTTTATCATGGCTCAGATTTTAAATTTGACTGGACGCCAATAGACGGGAAGAAGACCGATGTGGGAAAAATAGCAAGAGTGGCAAAAGAAGGAATCCTTTGTCTTCTTTCTGATTGCGTCAGAGTAGAATCTCCCGGCTACACTTTATCAGAAGTTGTGATTGAAGATACTCTGGAAAAAGAAATCAGGAATTGCCCCGGAAAATTTATTTTCACCACCCAATCTTCCAATATCTCCAGAATTCAACAAGCTGTAAATGTAGCCATAAGAAACAATCGAAAAATAGCTTTTCTGGGCCGCTCAATTGTAGAAAATGTAGAGGTTACAAAGAGGTTAAAATATATTGAGTTTCCGGACATGTTCGTAGTGTCTGAAAAAACACTATCACGCTACAAACCAAATGAGCTGGCTCTGATAGTTACAGGCAGTCAGGCACAACCAAATTCTGCACTTTCTAGAATTGCCGAAGGACAACATAAATTTGTTTCAATCGGAAACGGCGATGTGGTGGTTTTCTCCGCAGATCCTATTCCCGGTTATGAAAATTCCGTACATAATCTTATAGATATTTTAACCGCCTGTGGAGCCAGGGTATCTTACTCTGATATCACCGAAGAGCTTCATGTCTCAGGACATGGAGCGGCTAACGATCTTTCTCTAATGTTGAGTCTAGTCTCGCCAAAATATGTCATACCAATCGGCGGAACTTTCCGTCAAATGAAACATTATTCTCTCCTTGCCCAAAAAATGGGATACAGGGAAAACCAGATCATTCTTCCCCGTGATGGAACTATTATTGAATTTGATAGTAGTAAAAATGCAAAAACGGGAGGACAATTGGATCTTAAAAATATCATGATTGACGGTCTGGGAATCGGCGATATTGGCAATGTGGTCCTTCGCGACAGACAAACTATGGCTAGTGAAGGTATAGTAATAGTAGTTGTCCCCATTGAACAAAGTACAGGCAGGATCACCGCTGAACCGGATATCATCTCCCGCGGTTTTGTCTACATGAAAGAATCAGGAAGACTTATCGATGAAGCAAAAAGAGTAGTCACCGATTCTCTTCGTCTGAAAAAAGGCCGCATCATGGATTGGAAGTATGTAAGAAAACAAATTGAAGGAAACTTGGAAGAATTTCTCTACAAAGAAACCCGCCGAAGACCTCTAATTTTAACTATGGTAATCGAAGTCTAACCGTTCCTCTCTTGCATTTTCCTCCAACTGTTGCATCTCAGCTTTTTTCTTATTACACTGGAAGTAGAGGTAATGCCCCGAATAATGCTTACTTCCTCCCGAGGTTTACATCCTCGCGTCGGAAGGGCGCATATACGGGGCTTAAGAAACTCTAATACTCTCCGCCGGCTGGCGGTTCGAA
>JACREK010000188.1 GCA_016218275.1 Candidatus Gottesmanbacteria bacterium
AATTATCAAAATCTTCTTTTAAGAATTATCTTATCCTGACCTGCTCTTATAGTATATTTGAATTATACTTCTTCATTCCCTCTTTCACAAATAATACGTTGTTAATACTAGTGTTTAACATTTTGATTTCTTGTATACTAATCACTAATCATAGAACAGTTTTGAAGTAATATTCATGTACTTTTTCTTTCCGAATCATTACCGCTATCTAACGAAGAATGGATTTGGGAACTGGATTTGGGGACGGTTCTCTTTTAGCTACTGTTTTAGCAATTTTGGTTGGAATAAGGACTAACTGGCTCCTCTGTGGTTTACACTACAATTTTAAACTCCTGTCTTTCGTTTTTCTTCTGTCATAATTTTCTATGTATTAATTGCTACTTTAGCTTATCCTATTTTAGGATAATCAATATTATTCCGTAATGCAAATTGTCTTTCTTGAAAAATTAAACAAATACTCGCATAATGGAATAAGGAGGGATAAATGAAAAAAAATACCGGTTTGACAGGTATCCAAATTCTATTAATCATTCTAGCCTTATTTGTCTTTTCCTTGATAGGTCTAAGTATTCCCAGAATACTCGTCTACTTAGCTTCACCAAAAGAACAACAGACACAACTTGAAGTAGCCAAACAAATTGAGGGACAGATTGAAGAAAAAAGAAATGAGAAACCCTGTTTTGATACAAAAGACTTATGGTATTGGTCTTTTGGAGATAAAAAAGGCAGAGCGGATCTGTCTTTTTCTCAGGACCACAAGGGAGCCAGCGGCAATCTTCTGGATAGTACCGGTAAAAAAACCATCTATTCGTTTTTGATTAACTCCTGGGATTCCAAAACAAGCGTAGGAATTGCCGGACAACAAGCAAAAGCCTATGGAACCGGTTCAATAACTTGTAACATTGTCACTCTGACTCTGGATAAAGCTTGTTCCCAGAGTTGCGAGGTGGATGAACCCAACAGCTATGGAAAGTTCAAAATAGATCTTTCCTCAACAGGCCTTCCCCAAGAAATAAGTATCGTTCAATAAAAGCAATGCGCATTTGGTTTTGAGTTTTAATGAATAACAGGCTTACCCCTTAAGATTAATTTGGAAGCCTAATTGCCGTAACTTTTTATTTATACATCCGCACAATTACATAACTTCCTACTATTACAGTAATAAGCGAACTTATGCTCCAACTGACTATCATAAGAAGAGATACGGGAAAAGTGCTATATGATATCAGCATACCGGTAATACTGGTTAATGCCCAGTAAGCCAGACCAAATTTGAGTGCTTTATCAAAAGAAGTTTTTCCGGAAAATAGTTTATTAGTTTTTTCCCAAACGACTGACAATACAATTGCCAAAATAAATGGATAGAGGAAAAACAGTGACATTAACGGGTCAGACCAGGGTCTGAAAAGAGAAGGATTATTGTATTCTTTCGCAAGTGTGGGAAACAGACTGCTAAAGACTTGCCCAACCACCATACTGGTAATGATCATCACAATTCCTGCGACAAGACTGGAAAGTGCAATTTTTTTCATACATATCACCTCCTGCTTATAGGATAATAAAATAATATCAATTTTATTTCTTCTCCCACCTAGGTAGTTTTGGCATCATTTCATCAGCCATCTTTTGGGCTTCTTCTTTGGTTTTTCCCATAAGCCTAATGGCTGCTCCTATACTTCCTTCTCTGACCTCTTCATACGTTTTCAATTCTCCTGTTTCCTGATTTTGGCAATAAACGCAATATCTCTTATCGTGTTTTGACGTGGTTTTTTCCTCCATAGGCATCCCGCAACTTTCACAGATTTTCATGAATAATCTCCTTTCCCACTCATTATATCAAACAAAGAGGGAATTATTATCCTGCCAGTCTCCTAAACCTCATCTTAAATCTTTTTTCATCCCTTCAAATTCTTTTTTGTCAATTTTTCCACGGGCATAACGCTCTTTTAAAATATCCAATGGTGATTTACTCTCATCAATTCGTCTTCCCGAAACGCCAAGATAGCGAAAGAGGGCGATCACGCCTAAAATAAGGAGTGACCAGAAAAGAAGCATTGATATCCAACCTAAAATGCCGGAACCGCTCCAACCGCCCATCATATTATTCCAACCGCCATATCCCATCATATAATTACCACCTCCCTTCGTCCCGGTATCACAACCGCTAAATCTTTTTCCCATCATGATATGCATTTGTTCTTCTCCTTTTTCACCCATCATATTAGTCATCATCCGGTTCATAGCAGCATGTCTTTGGGTGTTGCCGATGGATTGACCCATAAAGTATTCCCCTAAAAGTTCGTAATGATCATCAGTAAGGTTTTTGCATGCCAGTTGCTTGGCCTGAAGTTTATCCCAAATGGCTTTCCCCTCGGCTTCTTCGGAAGCCGTATGGTCATCAGATGTGGCTGATAACGAAGTATTTGTCCAATTGCCCATCCCTTCGGCAACGCTTCGGGCAGGCGTACCTTGGGCAAAAGCCACGGATGGTGTCACAGTCAAAGTGAATAAAAGAACAATTATAGGCAATAGCTTTTTCATAGGATTATTTACTTTTATCGATGATTCCTCTAATAATTTCATCAACTTCCTCCGATAAATGGCCCAGATTTGCTTTCGGGAAAAACTGCGACAGAATAACCGGTCGCATACCGGAAATATATGTTTTACCCTCCTTTTGATAGACATTTATTTTACATGGTAAACAAAGACCTATTTTTATATCAGCCTGCAGAACCGTATAGGCGCTTTTGGCGTTGCAAATTTCGATTATCTTAAATGGTGCAATCTCGAACCCCTTTTCTTTCAGGGTAGCGGTGACGTCATGAATATAAAGGACGCGAAATCCGGCGGATTTCGTTTCGTTCTCCACCGCTTTCACTACCTCATTCAATGGCTTTTCTGTTGTAACTGTGTAATCAAAGTCCATAAAATACCTTACCTTTGAATAATACTTGATTTGCCAACCTGAAAGCATTCCAGTTAGTCTCTATATTTTGGGTAGAAAGAATTATTGATAATCTCATGCTGATTGATTCTTTTGATAACCCTCTAAAAATCTATGAATAAGTTTGTCTGTGCGGGTAAGGGAAGAAGCCGCTGACTTTAAAAAGTCTTTACCCTCCCGGGTAATCGTATACGTTCTTCTATCTGGACCTGCATCGTTCTTTTCCCAATCGGACTCTACCCAACCGTCTCTCTCCATCCTTCTTAAAGTTCTATATAAATCGCCAATATCCACTTTTTCGCCGCAATGCTTCTCTAAATCTTCCATCAAACCATATCCATGTGAAGAACCTTTTGAAAGGAGAAGAAGAATACAAGGTTCGACAAAACGCTCAACAGTACCAAAATTTCTTGACCGAAAAGAACAACCACACGTCCTGCACATATATGTCAACATCATATAGTAGTTGACTTTCCTTGTCAATACGTTTTGATGTTGGTTTAGGAAGCAGTGTTAACGAAAATGCACATGGGGAGTCTCTTTATTATGTATACTCATCTTACTCCGGTTTGCAACTCTTTATGTTGCAACAGCGGATTAGATGAGTGGATACTGAAAAAACAAATTACAAACCTGAGTTTTTTTAGTATATCATTCTCTTTCTTATCTCTGAAGTGAGAAGCCCCAATCCCAAACCAATCATCAGAAGCAACCAAAACTCAGGCAATATATTTAATGGCGTGGCTGATTCTCCGCCAAATTTTCCATAGTAGTAGGCAAAGTAACTTGAGTAAGAAAGAAAATATACCGGAACTATATCTGCTTCTTTTACCAATTCGAGAAGAAGTATGACCAAGACCATAAAAAATACTATTACAGGCAAAGCAAAAGTGGGTCCCAAAATACTTATGACCGGATTAAGAAACAAAACAGTGAAGACGCCTATCAACATCCCTCCGGTGAAACATAATATTTGTTTTATGAGACGTTTTGGATTTGATCCGTCGAGAAAATAGGCGGTCCAGCTGATGTAGGGGAGCCAGAGAGCGCTGACTTGGAAATGCTGGGCAATCAATATATAGATTCCGGAGGTGAAGGAAATAGATAAGGCAACTGGGAAAAGTTGGCGGAATTTCATATTGTTTGGGTACGGGATGTATTTTACCATAATTTATAACAGCGATCTGAAATGCGGTACTGAGCCAGGACATGGTATCCACTCCAGGGACCTAAATCTACAGATACCCGGTCAAGAATAATCGGTGGAACTATTCCCATTCTAGCATCAATTTTTGGTAAATACTCCCGTACCACTTGAAATGGTGTTTTTCCCTGTAAGGAAGAATGTTTTCGCACATTGTTGTAGTAATACAGGTAATTTAGTGCTTCCCGGTAAAGATCTTGGGTATTGGCAATTGACAGAATCCTAGGAATAT